>DATERO010000325.1:0-12746 GCA_035271465.1 Dysgonamonadaceae bacterium
TGAGAGTGCATATGGCGATGGGTTGAACAACAGTGTGATTGAGATAATTGCCCTTTATGAAGACTGCACTGCCTACCTTACCGCCAAAGAGATATTGAGATTGTTCAACACATTGGGGATTCTCAATGATGTAAACAATCGCCTGCAAACATACCGCCGCGAAAGCAACATGTTGTTTCTCTCAGACACTACAGAGTTGTTAAACAAGATAATTGCCGATAGTGAATCACCATTTGTATACGAAAAGATAGGCGGAAGACTCAATCATTTCATGATTGATGAGTTTCAAGACACATCAACCATGCAATGGAATAATTTTCGTCCTCTCTTGCAAGAGAGTTTATCATCGGGCAACTACAACTTGATTGTGGGAGATGTGAAGCAAAGTATATATCGCTGGCGAAACTCTGATTGGCGATTGTTGGAAGAACAAATTGAAATAGATTTTTTAAAACCAAATATACAGCAACATGTTTTGGGTACTAATTGGAGAAGCGATGGCAACATTATCAACTTCAATAATCAGTTTTTTAGACAAGGTGCAAGTATTTTGCAAAACGAATTCATAGGAGATGATGAAGAAATAAAAGACTCCGCCTATTTCTCTACGAGAATTGAATCTGCTTATAGCGAGGTGTTCCAAAATGTTGCACCGCATAGAACAAACGATGAGGGTAGGGTAAACATCAATTTCATTGATGAGGAGATAGCGGACGATTGGAAAGAGCAAGTTTTGGCACAACTACCCAAAACATTGGAGCAGCTACAGGACAATAATTATAATCTTAAAGATATTGCCATACTTGTACGCACAAAAGCTGAAGCAGTAGCTATCTCTGAGTCATTGCTACTCTACAAAGACCAACATCCAGATAATGGATACAACTACGATTTCATTTCCAACGAAGCTCTGCTACTCAACAACTCATCATGTATCAAAACGGTGGTGGCATTGCTCAACTACATCAATACTCCGCTCGAAAAAACAGTCCGCGTGCTTGCTATTTACGAATACTACCGCTTCACGACCAGAATGAATGCATCCGATATATTTGATACTTATGTGCAACAACACGATGAAGAGTTTCCCGATGAGTTGAAGCACAAGTTTGCATCCATCCTCTATCTCCCTCTTTATGAGTTGACCGAAGCGCTGTTTGATATGTTGAAAGATGCAACACAACCCACGGATACGGTATATATTCAAGCTTTTCTCGACTTAATCAATGATTACAGTGCACGTAAGACTGCCGACTTGAATGGCTTTCTGACTTGGTGGGGCGAAGTTAAGAGTAAAAGAAGTCTGTTTTCGCCCGATGATCAGGATGCAATACAACTTATGACAATTCACAAATCGAAAGGGTTGCAGTTTGGTGCTGTCATAGTTCCATTTGCCAATTGGGCATTCGAGCCTCGAGCCAATATGAACATCTTGTGGTGTAAGCCTGAGGAAGAACCCTTCAACGATATTGGTGTTGTTCCCGTGATGTATTCAAACAAGTTGAATGAAACTATCTTTAAACAAGACTTTCTGTTAGAAAAACTCTATTCTTATATCGACAATCTCAACTTGCTTTATGTTGCATTCACGCGTCCCAAACATCAATTGATTGTTTTTGCACCCAAGCCAAAACTCAGTAAAAAGAAAACACCTGACAAAATAAAGTGTGTGCATAATTTATTATGGCATAGCGTTTCTGAAACATTTACCAATGATGCAATCAGCAAAACACCACTAAAGTTGACCGAACACTTTGACGAGGAAACCAATCTGTTCACTTTTGGTGATATCAAAGAGTTGAACAAAACAGCCATTGATACATCAGTCGTAGAAACTACCGACCAGCACTGGCAATCAATTCCATTTCGCAATCGCTTGAAGATGCGCTTACCTGGCATTGGTTATTTTTCGGACGATGGTACACGTGATTTTGGAACATTGATGCACGAAATTGTGAGCGAAATGCGCATATTGACCGATATAGATGATGCAATAGAGAAAAGAGTGTTAAGTGGAGAGCTCACAACTGAAGAAAAGCAAACTGTACATCAATTGCTTTCGCAAAGCTTGTCTCTGCCCGAAGTGCAAGAGTGGTATTCGGGAAACTATCAAGTGTTGAACGAGCAGCAAGTATTGCATCCATCATTAAGCTTCATTCGTCCCGACAGGGTTATGATTAACGCAGATCAAGTGATAGTGGTAGACTATAAATTTGGCGAAGCCGCCGAAAGCAAATATGTGAAGCAGGTGCAGCGTTATGTGAATAGCATCAAAGGTATGGGCTATGCAAATGTGCAGGGCTATCTATTTTATGTGAAGCTTCAAAAGGTGATCAAAGTTTAACACCCATCTCAAGTACAAACAACACTATGATTAAAGATTTACTATTGGTTGGAGTAGGGGGAGGCGTTGGAAGTATGCTTCGCTACTTAACATCGCGTCTCTCGGCACGTTTCATTTCGTCCCAATGGGCTTTAGTAGGCACATTCATTGTCAATGTTGTGGGATGTTTTATCATTGGACTGCTTGCAGGATGGTTGTTGTTTAATGTCAATAAAAGTCAGCAATTGCCCTTGCTTTTGGTGACAGGTTTTTGTGGTGGTTACACCACTTTTTCAGCTTTTGCGTTTGAAAATGTGCAACTATTGCAATCGGGACATATCATATATTCCATTCTTTACATAGTGGCGAGTGTCTCAATAGGACTTTCGGCAGTATGGGGTGGGATGAAATTGGTTTGAGCAGCTTCATTTTTATTAAATATAAACTTCTCCATATCGTTTAAAGAAGTTAGTACCATAGAAACGGCTATCAAAATCATTCAGCAGTAATTTGAATGTAGAATATACTATAAGTTAAAACACACCACAACATGGACACATTGATAACAGCAATTACATTCACATTTCCTCACGAAGCTCATTTTGCGAAAGCAAAACTCGAATCGGAAGGCGTTGAGGTATTCATAAAAGACGAAATGACCGTCCATGTTCACAACTTTTATTCGAATGCAATAGGAGGGGTGAAGCTACAAGTAAGAAGTGCTGAATTTGATATTGCACATCGCATCTTAGTAGAATCGGGATACATACAAGAACACGAAAACAAGCAAAATATATTTTTGAGCAAACTCGATCAATGGACATCCCAATTGCCATTGATTGGAAGCTTACGAGTGGAGTTAAAGCTGTTAATCTCTGTCTTTATTATATTGACTGTGGTGGTTGTGTCGATTGTTTTGTTGGCATTGCCGTAGATGGTGTGGTGAGCCAATTCCCAACTTATGTAATCAATATATTGGACAATGACAGTTCTCATTCTCTCTCTCTACAACCATTATTCTCGATTCTCCATTTTAACTACTAACTTTCCCCTTGCATGCCTTGTTTCTGTTTTCTCCAGTGCATCTAAGGCATATCTAAATGGATATTCTCTTTCAACTACTACTTTTATCTCTTCGTTCGATATCTTGTTTATTAGTTCAATCAATTCTTTATTTGCGAATAATTGATGACCCATTTGACGAACTTCAATATCTCTCTCGGAAGAAACAGAACTGTTGTCACCCGAAACAGTAATTAATTCGCCTCCATGCTTCACCACTTCAATGCTCTCTTCGCCCGTTCCTGGCTGAATTGCCAATGCTTTGGCTACACCGCCATTCGACCACTCTTTCACTTTTATTGTCCAGTCAGGGTCATTATAATCTACAGTTCGCGCAGCTCCTAGAGATTTCATGTATTCGTGGTTCTTTGGCGATGCAGAAGCCGCAATGAGAATTCCTTTGGCTTTAGCCAATTGTATTACCAAAGTTCCGATTGCTCCTGATGCACCTGCAATAAAGAGCGTGTCTCCTTTATTCAAATTTAGTTCACGCATACACTCCAAAGCAGTTTTCCCAGCAATTGGGATAGATGCACCCACTACAGCAGTTAGGTTGTCAGGTCTTTTTATTAATGCACTTTGTTTTGCCACAGCATACTCTGCCCAACTACCACCTTGCGTTTGCAAAACAGTCGTAAATATTACTTTATCTCCAATCTCAAAACCGTTTACTTGACTTCCTTTTTCCGTAATCACACCCGATCCCTCCGAGCCAATTATATATGGATAGTTGACATCCGATGGAATGAAATATCTATCGTGTATGCCCACACCAAATGCCTCCACTTTTATCAACACCTCTTCAGCGTGCATTTCGGGAAGATTCACTTCCTGCAACTCTACTTCTTGAGTAGATGCACTTGTTCTCACAAATGCTTTCATTTTATTTGCCATAATCTATCTGTTTTATTCTTATTATGCCTCCTAAGCAAAAGTCTGAAAATCATTACTCAACAGAAGCCCTCATTTATGAGATTTATAAGGGAATAGGGGACTGACCCAATCTGTTTTATCGTACGGTTCAATCAAGCTTACATATTCCTCTATTCGCCTATCTTTATTGCGTTTTCATAACTTCCTATTTGTATAGATATTAACATTATGGAAATGGGTTAGGTTCATTAAAGAGAAAGAAGACGAATGAACTAAATATGATCACAAGTAAAATTTTGCGTTTAGATGAATAAATACAAGTAGCACTAAGATGAAAGCTATTTTTTATTAATTATGAGTGTCTTAATAAATAAAGAGAGTCTTTTTGCCTTAAATTGAATTACTCAACATATGGTTCAACTCCCATCCAATCCTTAGTAAACGTTGTAAATTATAACAACTCAAAGTTTATAATATTATTTCTAAATAATCTGGACTTACAACAATAGTATAAACTAGCATATATCTTTTAATAGTCTTGTTTTATACTCAAACATATAGTTTCACTGCTGACCCATTCTCTAGCGATGCAACTTGTTTCATTTATCTATAAAAAAGGGTGCCTAAACTAATAGGGCACCCTCATAAATAAATCATTTGTTACAAAAGCTGAATGTTTAAATTTAAATACAATTAATTCGATTTTTTCAAAAAATATAAGTCCAGCATAGATACTAATTATTTGATAGTTTTGCTTCTTCAATAATTGTCTTTACGATAGGTTTTGGATGAAAGTCACGATCGAAAAGAACTGCATAATCCGTTCTTCCTTGAACGGGCCAATAATTCCTCCAAGACATACCATCGTCAGTTCCCCAAACGGTTACTCTTGTAATTTTATCTGAATGCTTTGCAAACAATTTGAAATAATCATGAAGTCTATCATTTAAAACGACTGCAACTGAATCAGGTAAACCCTGAGGGTATGGGTCTAATGAAGGGTCATATTCATAATTATCTGATGCCTCAGCTCCGATAGTTGGATTTGGTGCAGGCAAAACTGTAATATCCAATTCGCTAATCATAATATCTAAACCTAGATTTGAAAAAGCTAATAAGCTCTTTTCAAATTCACTTACTGTTGGATAGGTCAGAGTCAAATGTGTCTGCATCCCAATTCCGTCGATTTTGACTCCTTTACTTTGTAACTTTTCAATCATTTTAATCACTCCTTCACGCTTCTGTGGATTAGCCAATGAGTACTCGTTGTAATGAAGTTTTGCATCTGGATCAGCTTCCTGTGCAAATTGGAAAGCTAACTTTATAAAGTCTTCTCCTATAATTTTGTAAAAATTACTTTGACGATAAGATCCATCATCCATCATGGCTTCATTTACTACGTCCCATCCTTTTATTCTGCCTTTATATCTTCCAACAACCGTATGAATATGATTCCTCATACGCTCAATTAGCAAATCGCGTGATACTTCTTCTCCATTTTTATCAATAAAAAACCATTCAGGAGCTTGTGAATGCCATACTAATGTGTGACCCACGATATACATATTGTTTTCTTCACCGAATTCTACAAATTGATCTGCTAACGAAAAATCAAATTCACCCTCAGTTGGTTGTAAGTATTTACTTTTCATATAATTTTCAGCCACAATTGAATTGAATTGTTCCTTAATCAACTTGACACCTAAAGTGTCAGTTCCTCTAATTTGGTCACCATTCATACATACACCAAATAAAAAAGCATCTTTAAAAGCATCTTTTAGCGTTGTTTGACTAACTTGGCTATCTCCTGAAGATTTACAGCTTATAATAACAAACTCTTGCTCCTTTATTTTTGTCTAAACATTGATTTGCACAATTCTCTCTTGATTACCAAACCCTAAGTGGAGTAGAAGGCGGGTATTTTGCTAACCACAAAATGGTTAAACATGAAAAGCAATGAGTGTTAACCCATGGTATCAGATCCGAAACACTAGGGAACTCTGGAGGGGTTCAACATTTTGAGGTGGGAGCATCAAGTAATCTGTGATACAAATTACTTGATGCTCCCACCTCTGCTCATTACATTTAATGATTATATTTTAATCCTCCTTTGTCAAATCCAGTTTTTCATCATCTCTTCCTCGCTCAAAAAACATTCTTCTCAATGGGTCTTTTCGTGCTTCGTCGTAAGCAATGCGATTGCGATGTATATCCACAGCCATATACAGAGATTGACGAAACGACTCTTCAGAGGCTTCATCTTTTCCTGCTATATCATAAGCTGTTCCGTGAGCAGGCGAGGTTCGAACAACAGGCAAACCAGCAGTAAAGTTAACTCCACTTCCCATAGAGATAGTTTTGAAAGGAATCAATCCTTGGTCATGATACATTGCTAAAACAGCATCAAAATCCTTATATCTCTCACTTCCAAAAAAGCCATCAGCAGCAAATGGACCTGCACATAGTATATTGCGATCGACACACTTCTTTATGGCAGGCTCTATTATTTCTTGTTCTTCATTGCCTAACAGACCGTTTTCTCCTGCATGAGGGTTCAAACTTAAGACGGCTACGCGTGGATTATCAATGAAAAAGTCACGCTTTAAACTATTATTCAAGGTTTTTATTTTCTCAACGATTAATTCTGTAGAGATACTTCCTGCAAGTTGAGAAATAGGCATATGTGTTGTTACTAATGCAACTCGCAACTGTTCACTAGCTAGAATCATCAATGCTTTGTGATCATTACCAACCCTATTTTCCAAATACTCTGTATGACCGGGAAAGTTAAAGTTTTGACCCTGTATGCTATCTTTATTAATGGGCAATGTAACAATAACATCAATTTTATTACTTTGTAAATCTGCAACCGCTGCTTCAAGGGCAACGTATGATGCTTCGCCTGATGATTGATTGGGAATACCTATTTCAACTTTCACATCATCCTTTACAACGTTTATAAGATTTATATCTCCTTCTCTGGCTTCGTCAGCTGATGAGATGATATTAAAAGGGATTGCTTTATATTTAAGAGCCTTACGATGATAGGAAGCTACTTTGGTCGATCCATATATAATAGGGTTGAAAATTTCGGTTAATCGGTTATCCGAAAAGGTCTTTAAAAGAACTTCGTATCCAACTCCATTGCAATCACCATGTGTGATACCTACTTTCACTAAGTTTGACATAAAAACTGTTGTTATTTTGTTAATTGTTGCCCTGTATTAAGAGATATAATTATATATATGTTGAACATAAACCATTCAGAACATGCAATATTTCTTATTATTATCTATGTACTATCTTAACACTGTTTGTGTTATTTAATCCTCGACTTCATTTGGAATATTGATATTATATAAAGAAGCTTCTAAGTTGCGAATCAAGTTTCTTTTTTTCTTCTCAGGTGCATATACATACACATCCACAAATATCACTCTTCCTGTTTTTTCGTTTACAAAAGCTTGTGACACGAATGGGCCTCCCATCATATCAGTTGTCATTTCCCACAGTCCTCTTAGTTCTGCACGGAATATACCATCTATTTCAATTCTGCGGTATTCAGGAGGGAAGCTTTTGGAAGTCGTCATTTGTGAATCAAATGATCCTTTTATATGTTTACCTAACATCTGGTTTCTGATTGCAATCAACGAATCTTTTTCAAAAATTGTTTCAGATGTATAGGGAAGTGAATAAATAACGATATCTTGGCGTGATTGAGCTGAATTATTAGTTGCCCAAAAGAAATTTTCGTCTTCTGTTATATTGCTAAGACCCTTTGGATAATCAATTGTGAAACCAAATTTATTTTTAAGATGAGTCTTAGGTGTTGCTGACTCTTTTTTTAACCACTGAGAAGTACGTTCCAACTCTTTTGTTACAAGATAATTAACGATTGCTTGTTCATTTTCTTCCAAATAGTATTGCAATGCATCTTTATCTGGTGCTTTGAAAGTAAGCACAACTTGACCACTAGCGTACTTGTTCGTTTCAGAACTCAGTTTTACTTCTGAGTACGTATTAGATACTTCCACAACTATTAAATTGCGCGCCATTTTAAAAGTGTTGGTGAAGTTTTTCGGGTCTATTTGTATTATTTTGAAATTTGCCTCTCGCTGTGGCATCCCTGGCATGGGCGAATTTAAAACATCAAACAAAGCTCTTCCGTGTGGCTCTTGCCACTCATCTTCATTTATAATAACTAACACTTCGTTTGTAGCAGACGATGCAGACATCCACCCAGTTGTGAAGTTATTGCACGAGTTTAAGATTAATATTAAAGCTGAGAAAGCAATTAAAACTCTTAGTTGTTTCATAATAAATTGTTTTTTAGGATAAAGACTCTGTGCGATTAATATAGTACATGAATTCATGTTTAAACAAAAATACTATTATTCTATATCTAATAAAATAAAATACAAAGTATTTTGTAGTTAACTTGTTATCAACTCAAAGTTATCAATCACTGTTTTTTCTTGTTTTCAGTTGATAACATACCGCATGCTGCTGAAATATCTTCTCCTCGTGATGTGCGTATTGTGCAGATGACACCTTTTGAGGTGAGGAAATCTCTAAACTTAATCATCGCTTCTTCATTCGCAGTTTTAAGTTCACTACCTGGTATGGCATGAAAACGAATAAGGTTAACTCGACAATGCAATCCTGACAGTAGTTTAATTAGCTCTCTTGCATAAATAAGCGCATCATTTACTCCATCAAACATGATATATTCAAAAGATAGACGCCTTTGTTTGCTCCAATCATATTTTAGCAATAATTGAATTATATCTTCAATTGGATATTTTTTCTCTATTGGCATGAAACTTTGACGTTGAGCTGATATAGGGCTATGTAAACTAATTGCTAGATGACAACTGCTCTCTTCAAGGAATCGCTCAAGTTTGGGTGTAACTCCTATTGTTGAAACTGTAATTCGTTTTGGACTCCAAGCCAAACCATAATCTGCAGTGATTAGTTCAATTGATTTCATTACATTATCGTAGTTATCTAATGGCTCACCCATACCCATAAATACAATATTGGTAATGTTTTCGGAATCGGGAGAAGAATAGACCTGATTGAGAATTTCCATTGCAGATAGATGGTCATGAAAACCCATTTTGCCAGTCATGCAAAAGTCGCAATTCATTTTACATCCCACTTGTGATGATACACACAATGTAAGACGATTGTCATCAGGAATCAATACAGACTCAATCAGTTTGCCTTTTGTTGTTTTAAACAGAAGTTTCTGCGTCCCATCTTCTGAAACTTGCGTTTGAATAGCTTCTGAACGTCCGACTTCAAACTTTTTTTTCAATATATCACGATTACGAACCGAAATGTTGGTCATTTCATCTATCGTATTCACACGTTTCACATACACCCAGTCGGCAATTTGTTTGGCTGCAAATTTTGGCAATTTAAGTAGTTCTATTTGTTCACCAATTTCAGCCAATGTCATTCCCAATAAATACTTATCTTGTTCCATTTTGTTATAACCTCTCTTTATTTTGAAACAAAGATACACACGTTTAGGGAATAATGTTGAGTGATAGATAAAAAATTAAATGTGTGTAATTAGATTGAGGATTTTATTTAAGTTTGTAATTAGAACCCAATTAATAAGTAGTCAATTATGAAAAAACTTTTTTTACTCATTTTTATTGCCACACTTACTTCTATCACGGCACAACAAAAGCCAATTCTACTCTTCCCAAATGGAGCTCCAGGTGAAACTTCTAAAATGATAGAATTAGAAGACCTTTCGGGAAGCAAAACTGCAGGATGCCCCGTATCTCGAATTACTAATGTAAGCTCACCAACCATTACATTTTATCCCGCGCCTGCTGATAATAATTTGGGAACAACTATAATAGTTAATCCTGGAGGTGCTTACAATTTTCTTGCTTACAATATTGAGGGTTCAGAAATATGCAAACGTTTTAATAGTTTTGGCATCAACTGTGTGTTAGTGAAATACCGTGTTCCACGTCGAGAGGGATTAGAAAAGCATGAAGCACCCTTACAAGATTTACAACGAGCAATTGCTTATACTCGATCGCATGCAAAAGAGTGGAGCATCGATGAAAACAAGATTGGAGTAATGGGCTTTTCAGCTGGAGCTCATTTGTCTGCAATGGCAAGTAATAGTTTTAGTGAACGAACATATCCAGCGGTAGATGCAAATGATGATGAAAACATTCGTCCCGATTTCTGTATGCTTATCTATCCTGCCTATTTAGATGGAGAAAACTTTTCGCTAGCTCCAGAGGTTAAAGTAACGGACAAAATACCACCTACATTTATTGTGCAAACACAAGATGATAGCAATTATATAAATAGTAGTCTCTTCTATTACTATGCACTTAAAGAAACAAAAGTTCCCTCTGCTCTCCACATATATCCATCTGGAGGACATGGGTATGGACTTAGAAATACAGGCCATCTGGTAAACGAATGGCCATATAGAGCAATCAATTGGTTGAGTGAAATTGGGATGCTAAACAAATAATATTTTCAGAGAAGTTTAAATATGTAATTGTATGAAGAAGCAGGAACCAATAGTGCTTTTCCCAAATGGTGCTCCCAGGGAAATAGGAGAGATGATTGAAAGCAAAAGCCTTGCAGGAAGAAAGGTTTCTGGTCGTTCCGTTTTGCGTATTCGCGATGTAAGTCAACCTACAATTACATTTTATCCCGCACCTGAAGAGAATAACTCACGCACTACCATAATTGTGATTCCAGGAGGAAGATACGAAGTATTATCATTCGATTTGGAAGGAACAGAAATTTGTAAACGATTCAACGAAAGCGGCATCAATTGTATATTACTAAAATACAGGGTGCCTCGCCGCAAAAAACTATCCAAACATGCAGCACCTTTGCAAGACCTGCAAAGAGCCATTGCCTATACACGTGCTCATGCTGACAACTGGAATTTAGATAAGAGTAAAATAGGAGTGATAGGTTTTTCAGCTGGAGGTCATTTAGCTGTTATGGCAAGTAATAGTTTTAGTGAGTTAACTTATACTGCTATTGATAATTGTGACAAAGAAAATATTCGACCTGATTTCTGTATACTTATTTACCCCTCCTATTTAGATAGAAAAAACTTCTCAATTGCTCCTGAAATAAATGTAACTGATAAAACACCACAAACATTCTTGGTTCAGACTCAAGATGATCATAAATTGCTAAATAGCAGTCTGTTTTATTATTATGCACTTAAAGAATCGAAAGTGCCTGCAGCAATGCATCTATATCAAACCGGAGGACATGCTTATGGACTTAGAGAAACAGGAAACTTAGTGAGCGAATGGCCAAATCGTGTTTTGGATTGGTTGAGTGAAATAGGAATATTGGAAAATTAGTGATTAGCAATACACAGAAAGCTTAAGAATAGAATGAAACAACATAAATCGATTATACTTTTCCCTAATGGTGCTCCGGGTGAGCCTAATAAATTGAAAGAAGAAGAGAGTGAGAAACTTTTGGGAATCAAAATAGCAGGTACACGTGTTTTAGGTGTTAGTAATGTGAGTGAACCAACCATTACTTTCTATCCTGCACGAAAGGAGAATAATTTAGGAACTACCATTATTGTAGTTCCTGGTGGAGGATATAATGTGTTAGCATACAATCTGGAAGGAACAGAAGTGTGCGAGCGATTTAATAGATATGGTATTAACTGTGTGTTGCTCAAGTATCGTGTGCCTCGTCGCGATAGTTTACCGAAACATCAACTACCATTGCATGATTTGCAAAGAGCAATTGCTCTCACACGAGCTAATGCAGAAGAGTGGGGAATAGACGAAAGTAAAATTGGTGTGATGGGTTTTTCTGCAGGGGCTCATGTGGCTGCAGTTGCAAGTACCAACTTCGAGGAGCTTTCATTTGCAGCCAGTAATACTATTGATGAAATAAGTGTTCGTCCTGATTTTTGTATATTACTATATCCTGCCTATTTAGATGGCGAAAATTTCTCGATAATGCCTGAACTAAATGTGACTGATAAAACACCTCCAACATTTATTGTTCAAACTCAAGACGATTATAAACTGATCAATAGCAGTCTCTTCTATTATTATGCACTGAAAGAAGCTAAAGTATCAGTTGCTATGCATCTATATCCAACAGGATATCATGGTTATGGGGTTCGGAAAACTGGGCATTTGGTGAATGAATGGCCTCTAAGAGCCTTCAATTGGTTGAAAGATATTGGAATGTTGCAGAAGTAAAATAAAGATTGACGTTTTTATATTGTGAATTCATTTTCACTAAGTTCTTTGTGCAATCCTGATAGCAGGAAATCAATCGTGCAATTGTACATAATAGAATCCTGATACCAAGATTTCAATTACGCAATTGCGCAAATAGAATCCTGATGCCAAGAAAAGAGGAAAAGTAGATGACAAAGGCAGATTCTATAACGCTACATTCACTTTGTAGAATAAAACCTGAAATTTATTGCATAGGATTACTTCAA
>DATERO010000326.1:0-17866 GCA_035271465.1 Dysgonamonadaceae bacterium
CAACGTAATCCACGATAAGTTTCTTTCGAGCAAACCACTCTGAACCCCACCGTAAGATACGATAGAACGTTCAACCACATCCGGACCTTCTTCGAGACGAAGCAATCCTTGATAAATAATAGAAGCAATAGGGCCTCTCGTCTCCCGAGCAATATCTTTCGCACCTTCCACATCGCCGTTACTGAGAGCTTCTCCTATTTTTTTGAGAAACGCTTGAGAATCAACGTCTGCTAAACTTAAATAGATGATTCTTTCAAGAGCAAAAGCCAAACCTAGAATAAATACCAAAGCGATAATGCTCATAAAACCGGCACCACCCTCAATAAACTTAATTTTAAGTACTTGATGAAAACTGCCTGAAGATGTTTCTTCAACAGCGGGTGCAGCTTCGCTTTCGACCGGCTCTGCTGCCACTTGTTCACTCTGAGCAACAGAATCTTCAACAGCAGGAGAATCTTGCGCTAAAAGCACCGATGGCAATTCTACCGACATTACGCCGAGAATTGCTAAAATTGCAAATAACTTTTTCATTGTGTGTTCAATTTTTTTTAGGATTAATGATCTGAAATTGTTTATAAATTAATTATTTGATTGATTATATTCATTATTTTTTGAATATTCTAATTCATCAAGGGTTTCTAACATTCTCTCTCTTTCCTCAAATGTTCTCTGCGGAGAGAGCGGGATTCGAACCCGCGATACACTTTTGGCGTATACTCGCTTTCCAGGCGAGCCTCTTCAACCACTCGAGCACCTCTCCAAAACAAAACGAGAAGCGCCTATAATAAAAATCGTTGCAAAATACGACTTATTTTTCACTTACATCTCATTTTCATGACAAAAATAGAGAAATTATCCAACAATACCAGCCATAAATGAAATAAATTTGTTGATGTGTAAAGGGATTAAGCCTCTACTATCTATATAAAAAACAGTCTTTCAGATATTTAAACCGAAAATCTGCTTTGCATTTGTTTTGGTTGCTTCTGCAATATCTGATGGATTTACCTTGTATATTTCTGATAATGTATGACTAATGTAATTTAAATATTGAGGCATATTTCTTTTTCCTCGATATGGAACTGGAGTTAGGTAAGGAGAATCTGTTTCCAAAACTATTCTTTCTAATGGACAGTTCTTTAAAACAGCAGATAAAGAAGAGTTTTTGAAGGTAACTACACCGTTAATACCTAAGTAAAAATTCTCAAACTCTAACAATTCTTCCAATTCCGATGCATTACCACCGAAACTATGGAAAACTCCACGAAGCTTCTTCTCTCCTACTCTACGCAGGCTATTCATCACTTCTTTATATGAGTTGCGCGAATGTATTGATACGGGTAAATCTTTCTCAATGCTCCATATAAGTTGCGTCTCGAAGGCTTCAATCTGTTCGTTTATAAATGATGTATCCCAATAAAGGTCTATGCCAATTTCGCCAATTGCAACATACTCATTCGAGTTATTCAACTCATTGTATATATCATTGAGTTGCATTTTATAATCTTCTTTTACACTTGTGGGGTGAAACCCCATCATAGGTATGAAGAAATCTGGATAGTCTTTTACTATCTTTTTTAATGGTTCAATAGATGATATATCTATATTAGGTAGAATAACTTTCCTTACATTATTTTGTATTGCTTGTTGCACAACTTGTCGCAAGTCGTCTTTATATTCATCGGAATATAAATGAGCGTGTGTATCTATGAGCATTACTTTACAGTTTCTCCTTTTCTATAATAATAAATAATTCCGTACTCTTTATTTTTATCTATCTTCTTTTTTGATGGTAAGTTCATATTTGCGCTTTCCACTTGATCCCATAATTCTAAAATTATTGCATCTATTTCGGAACGGAAGTTTTCAACATCTTTTTGAGTTCGAATAGTAGCTTTTTGATGTATCTTCTGTGTGTTGTAGCCATCTTTAAATATCGAATACATCACCTTAACTTTAGCAATTGTTGGATTATATATAGGAACTCCTCTTTGTGCAATTCTTTTTTCTTCTCCGTCAATAATTTTTTGTCCCCATTCAAGCAACATTTCATTTGTGTTTAAATCGGGCACTTGCAAATTGCTTTCCTCTAAACCATAAAGAGCAAGATTGGTATGATTAATTTCGTTCCTTATTACAGATAAGTATAACACTTGAATAAAATGCGACAAGTACATTCGTGCATTTTTGATTTGCTTTTGAAATGTTTTATTTGCTTTTATCTGCGTTTCAAATGTCTGTTTATAAATTTCACACATGCGCTCAAACTTACCAATTGATGACTTAGCTTTGTGTAAAGTTTTCATCGAAATAACAACATCATTAAAATCTGTGTCTGCACACTTATTAATTGCTGTTCTCAATGCTTTTATTCGAGCGTTGTCAGTATTTGGTAGTCGTCTATAGGGCATATTTGTATTTTTGTAAGTAATAGATGAAAAAGTAAAACACGACTGCACACACTATCTATTTTTTGTATCTACTTGTTTCTATTTTTCTCTATTCATTAAATTGTTAGTGTAAATCAGAAGTTCTTTTTTTCTTTCATCCGAAACTTTTACTTCTGCTAGACAGTCCATAGCTGCAAGATAGTATTTTTGAATGAGTTTGTTAGTCATAAGCTCTAAATTTAATCCATCGTAAATTTTTTTAACAGCATTTATTTTGGATTTTGAATCATAGAATTTGGCTGCAATCCATTGTTGTAGTGATGCATGACTAATTTCATCGGAATTTTCAAGAGCTTTAATCAATAGGAACGTTTTTTTATTACTTAATATATCTCCTCCTATTTCTTTTCCAAAGTTGACTGGATCGCCATAAACATCAAGCAAGTCGTCCTTAAGCTGAAAAGCTAACCCAATATTGATACCAAACTCATACAATCGGTCTACGTCCTCTTTGTTGGCTTCGCCCAATATTGCTCCAATTTTTAAAGATGCTGCTACAAGCACAGCCGTTTTCAAACGAATCATCTCAATATATTCGGATTCTTTGACATTGACACGCTTTTCAAAATCCATATCATATTGTTGGCCTTCACACACTTGCATTGCGGTTTGTGTGAATACTTCAAGAATAGACGGCAAAAATTTGGAGTGCACTTTGGTTATATAGTTGTATGCATCAATCAACATAGCATCGCCCGATAGAATTGCAGTGTTATCGCACCACTTTTCATGAACAGTTGGTTTGCCTCGTCTAATATTTGCATTGTCCATCAGATCGTCATGCAATAAGCTGAAGTTGTGAAAAATCTCTATGGCAATTGCTGGATTTGTAGTTTGATCGATATTGTGAGTAAATAGATTGGTAGCCATAAAAGCTAAGATAGGTCTCAATCTTTTCCCCCCTATAGATAAAATGTATTCGATAGGTTCAAATAATGAACGAGGGTTTTTATTATAATCCAACTCATTGATAGCTGAATTAATTTTTGCCTCTAATTCTGATGGTGAAAATATCATTTGACTATTATATTTTTGGAGTAAAAACAATAAAAGCTGCCTTAAGATAAAGCAGCTTTTTATTATTGTTGTTTTTTATACAAATCGTAAATGAGTATTCTTAGTTTTGAAGACGGAACACAACTGGTAATGTAAAACGAACACGAACGGGTTTGCCTCGTTGTTGCCCTGGCTTCCACTTAGGCATTGTTTTAATTACTCGCTCTGCCTCTCTGTCCAAAGATGGATCTTGTCCTCTAACTACCTGAACGTCAGAAATACTTCCATCACGTTCAACTACAAAGTTCATAATCACACGACCTTGAATACCATTCTCCTGAGCAATAACTGGATATTTAATATTATCGCTTAAAAACTTCATTAAAGCAGTAGTTCCACCGGGGAACTCAGGTTGTTGTTCAACTACAACAAAAATTTCTTCTGTTGCTTCTTCTTCAACTGGTTTTGGAGGAGGTGGAGGAATATAAGTTTGAACTTGAGCTTTTGATTGATCGTCTTCTAAAGATGATAAATCAATTTTTGTTTCAACCTTCTCTTCGGTTACCTCAATAATCTCAGGTACTTCTGGCTCTGGTGGAGGTGGTGGAGGTGGAGGCGGTGGATTATGTTGAGTAATCTCAATCTCTTCTTCAGCCAGCACATCTTGCACGATTGTCGTTTCATCTAACTTAGAAAGCGTAGATGACCACTCAAAGCCTACAAACAAAACAGCTAAAGCAACTACCATTCCCATGAGAAAGAAAGTTGTTTTATGTGTTTCAATGTTTGCTTGCGGTGCTTTTTTAACTTCCATGTTTTTGTTTTTAATGTGTTTTCGTTATACTTACCGTTCTCTTCAAATACAAAAATAGATATTTTTTTGATATGCAGTCTACATTTTGAAGTAAAAAATTTAAAAAACGGTTAATTCTGCAATAAACTTGACTCATATCATTTCTATTTATGACTCCAAATGTAGTTAGTAATGATATTTACTCTTTAATTTTATATATATCCTGCAAATTGCGTCCAAAACCATCATAATCTAATCCAAAACCAACAATAAAGTCATTAGGAATTTCTAATGCCACATAGTCAGGTTTAACATCCTTAATCAATGCTTTTGGTTTGAACAGTAGAGTTGCAATTTTAATCTCTTTGGGCTCTAAAGCAGTAAATTGTTGTATCAATCGCTCAATAGTGTGTCCCGTATCCACAATATCTTCGACAATAACAACAGTTCTTCCTTTTATATCTTCGTTCAATCCTAAAACTTCCTTTAGGTCTTTTGTGGTTGACATTCCCTTATAAGAAGCAATCCTCACAAAAGTGATTTCGCAAGGAATTGAAACTTCTTTCATCAAGTCGCCTGCAAACATAAACGAGCCGTTAAGAACGGCAATAAAAATTGGATCTTTATTTTTTAAATCATTATTAATTTCAGCAGCAACACGCTTGATTCTTTCTTGAATGGTAGCTGCTTCAATAAACAACTCAAAATCCTTGTCTAATATTCTTACTTTCTTCATAAAGATATTCCGATTTATCTTGTGTCTCACAAAAGTACTGTTTTTTAATCTATCGGCGTAATAGTTTCAATCAATCTTTTCAATATTAAAGAAATCTTGAAGCGAACTATTACTCAAAAAGCGTCTCTTATCCTCAGCTGACGGTATTGCACAACTTTTCATTCTAAAATATCTTCGGAAGAAAGCAAAAATTGTATAACCTATATCTCTTAGCGGTTTTGGAAACATCTTCAGCAACTTTGCCTGAAGTGCATTAGGTTGAATTGTATTGAATATATATATTAATGCATCTGATTTGGTGAGGAACGCACTCTCTTTAGTCCATACAACTATAGTTTCTGGTGGTAACTTATAGTTGAAGTGAGTTGAAAAAGCTGCTTCAAAATCAGAATGCAGTGCAGCAAAATAAAAGTAATTGGTCTTATCGTTCTTCAATATCCAATTTACCCAATAGTTGCATACACCACACAAGTCGTCATAAAAAACAATTGCTTTCATAATTGTTTACCCTCCTTCTTCTTCTTAAATATAAAATGCTCGCAAAGTATAACAGAAATTACCCCCATCACAAACCCGTTTGATAATATAGGACGGACAATTTGTGGAATAGACTCAACAACAATTGCGGGTAAGAAGGATATTATAATAGCCAACATAATTGGGAAACTAATTACAATGGCAGTTTCGAAGTCCAATATTGCTTTCTCTTTATCCATCAAATGAAAACCAGAAGCAAGCTGCGTAACCATCAAATAAAACATAATTGCACCTATCACAAGTGGCGGAATTTGATTTAAGGCACTCACAACATTTGGAAAAAATGAAATAGCTACCAAAGCCGCCCCTGCTGGAATAAGCACAAAACGAGAGGAGCATCTTGAAGCAGAAATAATTCCAGGACTAAAGGAGAAATCAACAAGACCAATGACTCCACTTATCCCTGCAAAGATATTGGACATTCCAGTCACAGCTACTCCACTACGGGTACGTTTCTCCATATCATCTACTTCCAGAACACTTCCCATTGACTGCAAGGATCCCAATTCATTTATGAGCAAAGCCAAGTAACAGAACATAAATGCAATAATTACTCCGAAATCCCACTCAAGCGGAAAAATGAAAAGAGATGATTTACTGGAGCTCAGTATCTCAGAGGGTGTTACTGAGGCTGCAACTTCTATTGGTTTTCCAAATTGTAGGTAAACAAGTGTACCAATAATTAGACCCAGCATAATAACAAGCGATTTCCAAATACCTGTAAACAATTTATTCATCACAAGCATGAGTAGAACCAAACTAATAGAAAACCACAGATGAAAATTCTCGAAACCTGTTGCGTTATCGAACAGTAAATTTAAGATAACAGGAGACAGGGTTATTCCAATAAGTAATAATATCGTAACGATAATGCGAGGTGTGAACAAAAAATTGATCTTCGCCAATAATCCACTAACTGCAAGTAGCAACACAAAAACGCCGCCAATCGCAACAGATGTGTATATAACCGAATAAGAGAAACTCAGAGATGACACAATGCCAATGAGCAAAACTGATGCAGGACCAATAAGTATAGGCATTTTGTGTCCCCAAAGTATTTGCACAATTAAAAAAACGCCTGCCAACACAAATAGTTTTTGCATGTAGAAAATTTGAGATGGAGCATCTTCGAAATGAATCTGTCCGAGCACCTTACCCAAAATTAATATGGTAGGTATAGATACTGCAAGCCATTGCAATCCGTAAAGTACAAAAGGTAGAGGGGCAGGTTTGTCTTCTAATTTATAGTCAATAATAATAATATTTATATTGTTTTTTTATTGAAAATATCTGAAACTGATATGCGCAGCACTGAAAGAAAATCTCATTGCTGTTCTAAGAAACAAATATAGCGAATATTTTATTGAATGCTTTTGAAACAATCTATAGTTAAGTCTTCTCCATATCTCGAAGTTTCGAATCTTCAATTATGTGAGGTAATAACAATGGTGTTGTTTCGGTTGTCATGGATATATGTGACTTCTCAGTTTTAGTAACAGTTCTCTTTTTATTGTGTGTTCTACGTGTGTTAATAATGATGGAGTATCGTGTCAGTAATATATTCAATTCATGAATTAATGGATCATAGTTTGGCTTCTCTTTATATAAATTGTGTACATCGATAGTCTCAAATACAAAACGAATATCATTTTGAATCTCTTTTTGAATAAGCTTACTATTAACCCTTGGCTTGGGTTTAGTAATTCGCAATGAAGTCAATTTGATCTTTTCATCATTTACTTTTTGCAACTCGTCAACAAATGGTTTTAAACCCAGGTCTATCAGTGCATTTTCCACTTCAGGAGTTTTTTTCAAATGATCAAAAAACTGTTTAATAATTTGATTGGTAACACTATCGTTGTTTTTTCTGATACCGTTCAAAAAACGCTTTACAACAGGACTGGCTATACTTGATGCATGGCGCATGCTGTCGATATCAACCCTAACAATAAATTGCATATGAGAAGAGATAGCACCAGCACATTGCAGCTCTTTTTCTCGCAATTGTTGTATCTCTTTTGTCAATGGGTGTGCTTTGCGAGGCACTTCTAGTAGATCAGCTAGTTGTTGTTTTTCTTTCAACAACCTTACACTCGATTCAAGATACAGATGTTCTGGATTGTGCTTTTCAATAATTCGAATTACGTCGTTGAGCAATGGGGGAAGCTCAAGCTTTAACACCTTGGATAAACTGATTTGTTTTAATTTCATTTCATCAAATTTTAGGCTGCAAAATAACTTCTCATTGACATCTCCTACTAAATGAGAAGCTTTTGCTCGATTATCCTACAAATATAACCAAAAACAGAATTACAAGGAAAATATTTAGCACTTCTAAAATGTTTTTCAATTGAATTTCATACAAATACATGACAAAAGCAATCAAAAACAGCTCCGCTGAGACTAAAATCGCGATTAGAAGACCAGCGGAGCCTACAAAAAGACTTTATTGTGGGTGGGAATGGAAAATTAGCCTACAAAAGAATTTCAAGATATAATTTATAGGAATTGAAGGGTAATAATAGGCTTTTTTCATCAATAAATTGCAAAAATAGCCTCCGCTGCCTCTCCGATCCAGATTTTAGTCTCAGCGGAGGGTAACCAAGCGGGTCAGTTCTATATTTTATATCAAAAACTACTTGACTAAGCAAAACATGAACTTTGAAATGAAAAGCTATACTAGACAAGCAAGAAAATGATTTATGAAGCCACAAATTTATCTAATGGAGCAGAAATTTGTTTGACGATGTACTTTTAAAGCTGTAGCAAAGATGAAAAACTTATAGATTGAGATAAAATGCCTGTGTAAGTGATATAAACTCATCTGTATATTGATGTCGAGCGAGCTCTATAGTAAGATTATCTTCAACACACTCCATTTTTTGTAGTCCAAACTCAATTAACAAGCGTTTGGCGGGTTTGTGTGGCAAAGGAAATACATTCGTCATTCTGGTTGCAAAAAGATGAGCTGTGCTGGCATACTCCAACAGTTGCTGTTTAAATTCATGTGGCAGAATTAAGACTATTCGTCCATCTTCATTCAGAATCGAACTTCCTTGCGATATTATTTCGAAGAATGACAGAGTGTCATTGTGCCGTGCTTGGTTGCGTATTTGACAGGGAGATTTTAATGCATTTTGAAAATATGGCGGATTGGAAACAATTAAATCGTATCGTGCATTCGTTTTAACTGCATATTCTTGAAATGACTCCTTTACAACATTTATCCGATTTGCAAAAGGCGAGGAATGAATGTTTTGATGAGCTTGCAATATACATTGTCTGTCAATGTCAATAGCATTGATCTGCGCTTCTTCATTTCGTTGAGCCAACATCAATGCAACAAGCCCTGTACCAGTCCCAATGTCTAAAATATGATTCTTCCCTGCAACATTTGTCCATGCTCCCAACAACACTCCATCTGTACCAACTTTCATGGCACAATGTTGTTGAAAAACTGTAAATTGTTTAAATCGAAAAAAAATATTTGACATAATTGAATTGAAATTAAAAGTTTGGCACGGAATTTGGACATTAGTATAGCGAATGAGAAATAGAATATGTAAACAAACATAGTCAATTTACCGTTTATGTTGAATACTTCAGCATCTATTTTAAATAATAAAACAGAGTGAAGTAACCGAATACAAACTTTATGATTGAAAAAAACTAATATGCCTGAAACTAAATTACATACACTAAAATTGCAAGAGAACGATCCGAATGTGATATCATTTATTGCAGGAGATTTTATGGATGGTAACCTGGAAATGGATTTAGATTTACTTCCAGACGAACTGCCAATATTACCGTTACGCAACACTGTGGTATTCCCTGGCTCGAGCCTTCCTATTTCGGTGGGAAGAGAAAAAACGATTAAATTGGTTAAATCTCTTGGCAAGAAAACCAAATATATTGGTATGGTGTGCCAAAAAGACACACACAATGAAGATCCCGATGCCGACGATCTGTATAAGATTGGTGTAATTGCTGAAGTATTAAGAGTTATTGAGCTTTCGGAAAACAATTTCAGCATCATTGTGCAAGCTAAGAAAAGATTTTCGTGGTCGGAAATGACTCAAACCGATCCTTTCTTTAAGGCAAAATATAAAATTAAAGAAAGCATAGCTCCACAAAAGAATGATCAGGAGTATGAAGCAATCCTTGGTTCTATACGTGAAAGCATGCTTAACATGCTTAACATGCTGGGTGAGCCACCAAAAGAATTGATTCATACAATTAACAGTGAGGCATTTTCAAATATGTTGGTAAGTTATAGTGCCACCAACTTGCCTATAGACAGCAAAGAGAAGCAAAAATTGTTGGACATTGATACCGACAAAGAGCGTGCTATGAAGTTATTGACTATAATGAATAAGGAAACGCAGATTTTGGAGTTGAAAATGAACATCCAGATGAAAACTCGCGAAGACCTTAATCAACAACAAAAAGAATATTATTTACAGCAGCAAATACGTACTATTCAAGAAGAACTGGGTGGGGGCAACACACAGCAAATCGAAATAGATGAGTTTAAGGAAAAAGCAAAAGAAAAGAAATGGAGCAAAGAAGCTGCTAAAGTATTTGAAAAAGAGATTAGTAAACTGGAG
Source organism: Dysgonamonadaceae bacterium (assembly GCA_035271465.1). Taxonomy (GTDB): domain Bacteria; phylum Bacteroidota; class Bacteroidia; order Bacteroidales; family Dysgonomonadaceae; genus UBA2632. The sequence goes on from DATERO010000326.1 coordinate 10,123, forward strand.
CGATTGAATCCTCAGTCTCCTGATTACTCAGTACAATTCGGATATATACAGACGATTTTAGAGCTTCCATGGAATGAGTATACTAAAGATAACTTCAATCTAAAAAATGCTCAAAAGGTATTAGATCGTGACCACTTTGGTATGGAAAAAGTGAAAGAGCGCATCATTGAGCATCTTGCAGTTTTGAAACTGAAAGGCGACTTGAAAGCTCCTATTATTTGCCTACATGGACCTCCAGGAGTTGGAAAAACATCTTTAGGAAAATCAATTGCAGAAGCACTAAATAGAAAATACATTCGTCTATCCTTAGGTGGATTGCACGATGAGTCCGAAATTCGTGGTCATCGTCGTACATACATAGGAGCTCTGCCAGGCAAGATTATACAAAACATACAAAAAGCTGGATCATCCAATCCGGTATTTGTGTTAGACGAAATAGATAAAATTGGTAGTGACTTTAAAGGAGATCCATCATCAGCATTGCTGGAAGTGTTAGATCCAGAACAAAATGATTCATTTTTGGATAACTACCTATCTATTAGCTACGATTTATCAAAGGTGCTATTCATTGCTACTGGCAATAACTTAAATACTATTTCTCAACCCCTATTAGATAGGATGGAGTTGATAGATGTGGGTGGCTACATTTTGGAGGAAAAAATTGAGATTGCCAGACGCCATTTACTCCCAAAAGAACTGGATAATCACGGAATTAAAAAATCGGAATTCACCATTCCAAAAGAAACAATGGCCAAGATTATAGAGAGCTACACCCGAGAATCGGGAGTGCGAGAATTAAACAAGCAAATAGCAAAAGTGCTTCGTAAAATTGCACGACGCATTGCAGCTGAGGAAGATTATCCTAAATCTTTGCACATAGATGATTTGATAGAATATTTGGGTGTTGAAGAGTATAACAAAGACAGATATCAAGGAAATGAATATGCAGGCGTAGTTACTGGATTGGCTTGGACATCTGTTGGAGGAGAGATTCTACTTGTAGAGACCTCATTGAGCCGTGGTAAACAGGCAAAACTTACCCTTACAGGTAATTTAGGTGATGTGATGAAAGAGTCTGCCATGTTGGCAAAAGAGTATTTGCAATCGCACGCTGAAGAGTTAGATATCAATCCAGATGTATTTCAACACTGGAATATTCACGTGCACGTTCCTGAGGGTGCTATACCTAAAGATGGCCCATCAGCTGGCATCACCATGATTACATCAATGGCTTCCGCACTGACACAGCGAAAAGTGAAAAGCAGCTTGGCTATGACTGGCGAAATAACATTGCGAGGCAAAGTTCTTCCAGTGGGTGGCATTCGTGAAAAAATACTGGCTGCAAAACGTGCAGGTGTGAAAGAGATAATACTTTGTGAAGAAAACAAGAAGAATATAAACGAGATCAAAGCAAGTTATCTGAAAGGTTTGAAATTTCACTACGTCAATGACATAAAGGAAGTATTGGATATTGCTTTATTAAAACAAAAAGTGAAGAACCCAAGAAAATTCACAATCCGCAAAGAAGATAAGAAGTAAATAAAGATTTGTTTTAAAGAGTTTATCTACAAAAAAAAAGAGGATGCCTTTATGGGACATCCTCTTTTTGTATTATGATATATTTTACAACTTGTTACTCAGCGTAATGTCTAAAATCTTTCAGCATCTCTTGCAATCTCTTTCTTGCAAAAAATATTCTGCTTTTAACTGTACCAATAGGCAAACCTAAATGCTGAGCTATCTCTTCGTATTTGTAGCCCGCTACGTGCATAGAGAAAGGCACCTTATATTCGTCGGTAAAGCTAGCAATAGCTTTATTGATTTCTTTTATTGTATAGGCTCCATCGGGAGTATCAAATCCTGAATCTTGTGGAAGATTTAGGTGATAAAGATTTTCAGTACGGTCAATAATGGTTTGACTTCTTACAATCTTACGGTAGTTATTAACAAATATGTTATGCATAATCGTAAAGACCCAACCCTTAAAGTTTACATTTTCGTAATACTTCTCTTTATTGTCTAATACTCTTAAGGTTGTTTCTTGCAACAAATCTTTTGCAGCTTCTCTGTCTGCGGTAAGTGTCAATGCAAAATTAAGCATATTGTCCTGTAGTCCGAGAAGATTAGTTTCAAATAAATTGTCTTTGTTCATAATTGTTTTCTTTAAAAGTGATTGTGTATTCTTTTCCTGATCACTATGAACAAAGATAAGAAAATTAGCATGTAAATATATAGACAAATGCGAAAATGTTCTGTTAAATAATGTTGCCAAAAGACGTTAAATAGCCAACCCATTGTATTTCAATGAAAAAACAAAAATAAAAGCTACTTTTAACTAACAAACACGCCTATTGATAGTGTCTATACCCATATAAACAAAAAGCATATAGCTACATAAAATCAACCAGTTAGGAGCACTAAATATCGTTCCTCCTATTTTAGAGTTAAGCATTGTAATATGTCATTTTAGAGCTTTCAACACGTTATTCTGTGTTGTGATTTAACATTGGGAATAATTTGGCATATTATTTGCACAGTAATGATTAAACGATAATAATAATTTAAATAGTATGACGAAAAAAGGAAAAATTGGGGTAACCACAGATAATATATTCCCCATTATAAAAAAGTTTTTATACAGCGATCACGAAATATTCTTACGTGAATTAGTTTCAAATGCAGTTGACGCCACCCAAAAACTAAAAACACTTGCATCAGTAGGTGATTTCAAAGGCGAAATGGGAGATCTCACCATTCATGTATCTATAGATGAGAAAGCAGGCACTTTGACAATATCCGATAAAGGAATTGGGATGACTGCTGAAGAGATAGACAAATACATTAATGAAATTGCACTTTCTTCGGCGAATGACTTCTTGGATAAATACAAAGACAATGCACATGCAATTATAGGTCACTTTGGTTTGGGTTTCTACTCGGCATTTATGGTTTCTAAAAAAGTAGAAATTATTACTCAGTCACATCAAGAAGGAGCTCAAGCAGTCAAATGGTCATGTGATGGTACACCTGAATATACTATTGAGAATATTGAAAAGGAATCGCGTGGTACAGATATTGTTTTATATATAGATGATGAAAACAAAGAGTTTTTGCAAAAAACAAAAGTAGAATCACTGCTGGACAAATACTGTAAGTTCCTTCCAATACCGATTGCTTTTGGTAGAAAGATGGAATGGAAAGAAGACAAACATGTTGAAACTGATGAAGACAACATTATAAATAATACTGCTCCAGCATGGACACGCAAGCCTACCGATTTGAAAGATGAGGACTACCTGAAGTTCTACCGAGAGTTATACCCAATGGGCGAAGAGCCATTGTTCTGGATTCACCTCAACGTTGATTACCCTTTCAATTTGACTGGGATACTGTACTTTCCACGAATTAAGAGCAACATAGATCTACAACGCAACAAAATACAATTATATAGTAATCAAGTTTTTGTTACTGATTCGGTTGAAGGTATTGTTCCTGAATTTTTGACACTTCTGCATGGAGTAATTGATTCGCCTGATATTCCTTTGAATGTTTCACGTTCATATTTGCAGAGCGATCATAATGTGAAAAAGATATCAAATCACATTAGCAAGAAAGTAGCAGACAGATTGGATGAAATATTTAAAAAAGAGCGTAGTCAGTTTGAAGAAAAATGGGATAGCTTAAAGTTATTTGTTGAATATGGTATGCTGTCTGATGAAAAGTTCTACGATAGAGCTAAAAGTTTTGTTCTTGTAGAAAACGTAGAAGGCAAATACTTTACGTTGGATGAATACAAAACACTGATTGAAGGCAACCAAACCGACAAGGATGGCAATCTGACCTACTTGTACACAAATGACAAAGAAGAGCAATACGCATATGTAGATGCTTCTAAAGAGAAAGGTTACGATGTCTTATTAATGGATGGACAACTCGATGTACATTGGGTAGGACTGCTGGAGCAAAAGTTAGAGAAAAGTCGATTTATTAGAGTTGACAGTGACACTGCAGAAAATATTATTGTTAAAGAAGAAGCTGTTAAAGTAGATTTAACAGATAAGCAAAAAGAAAACTTGGATGAGATGGTCAGTTCTCAACTACCAAAAATTGAGAAGACAGAATTTACCATTGATTTTAAAGCGCTTGGAAAAGATGCAAGACCTATTCAAATAACTCAAAACGAGTTCTCAAGACGAATGAAAGAGATGTCACAAATGCAACCAGGAATGGCTTTCTATGGAGAAATGCCTGACACCTATCAAGTTTCATTAAACATTGACAATCCTATCATAGCAGAAATCATTAGTGCAACCGAATCGAAAAAGAAAGAAGAAGTTGCAGAGTTTGCTTCGGAAAACAAGACTTTGCACCAGTTGATTGACTTGGCATTACTTTCAAATGGGATGTTGAAAGGCGAAGCCTTAAGTGACTTTATAAAAAGAAACTATGAAGGCCTTAAAGGAAACAAATAATTTTATTTTTGAGGATAAATAGAATTTAAAGAAACCGATGGATAAAAGTATCTATCGGTTCTTTTTTTATATATATTGCGAATGTTTAAAACAAACCTTTAACTTTGCAACTCATTTAAAGCATATCTCATAATTGCAAACATAGATCAAATGAAAAAAGCTTCCTATCAGGCAACTTATTCACCTTTTCGAAGTTTCACTCGCGACGAATGGAAGAAACTTGAAGAGCATCCAATGTTTCCTATCTCAGATATTGATTTATCCAAACTACAAGGACTCAACGAACCGCTTACAACTGAAGAATTGGAGGAAGTATATATTCCAATGATTCGTCTTTTGCAAATACATCTTACACATTACCGCAATTTGCACAACGAACGTGATGAGTTTTTCGACAATTCAAGCCACCCTGTTCCATATATAATTGGTATTGCAGGAAGTGTTGCAGCAGGTAAAAGCACTACAGCAAGAGTTTTGCAAAAACTATTATCATTGACTCCTGAAAAACCTAAAGTTGAACTAGTTACTACCGATGGCTTTCTATACTCGAATGACGAGTTAATAAAGCGTGGAATTTTTAATCGAAAAGGATTTCCTGAAAGCTATGATGCCAAAAAACTTATTGCTTTTTTATCTGCAATAAAGTCAGGCCGTCAATCACTGTCAGCTCCAGTTTATTCTCACCTAACATACGATATTGTTAAGAATGAGATACAAGAAATTGAGAATCCCGACATTGTAATTGTTGAAGGTATCAATGTGCTGCAAGTACCGAGAAACTATGAAGAAAAACGCAAAAAGAGGGTTTTTGTTTCAGATTTTTTTGACTACTCTATTTATGTTGACGCTAGTCATAGTGATTTAAGACAATGGTTTATAGAAAGATTTTTGACCTTGCAAAACACAGCATTTTTAAATCCAAATTCATACTTTCATCAATATGCAAAAATGTCAGAACAGGAAAGTCTTGACTTTGCTAATCAAGTATGGGACACTATCAATTTACCCAATTTGGAGAAAAACATATTGCCTACAAGATTTAGAGCAGATCTGATAATTGAAAAGGGAGAGTGCCATTTTGTCAGGGGTGTGCGCATTAGAAAAATTTAAACTGCCATTATGCTATAAATATAAAAAACGACGAACTCTTTTTTAAGAATCCGTCGTTTTCAATTTTACTTTGATAATTTCTACAAGAAACTACTTATCTTTTTAGCAATATCCTCGAACTGTTTATTAGATAAATCTATGCGTTCGTTCGATAAATTCATGTCTCCTTCCTGAAGTATGGGAATTAAGTGAATGTGTGCATGTGGTACTTCCAATCCAATTACCATTAACCCTACTCTATTACAAGTAATGGATTTTTCAATAGCTTTGGCAATTTTTTTTGCAACTACAATCATTTCCGAAAGAAGCTCGTCTTCTAAATCAAAAAGATAATCCACTTCCATTTTTGGAATCACTAATGTATGCCCTTTTGCTAATGGATTTATATCAAGAAAAGCATAAAACTGATTATCCTCGTATATTTTATAAGAAGGAATCTCACCCTTCACTATTTTGGTGAATACTGTTGACATAATCTTACTTTAAATCGAAATTTCAACAATCTCTACACTCAAAACTCCTGATGGTATTTGTATATCAACCACATCTCCCACTTTTTTCCCCATTAAACCTTGACCAATTGGAGAGTTTACAGCAATCCTACTTTGTTTGAAATCAGCTTCGGTCTCTGATACTAAAGTATAGGTCATCATTTTTTGAGTTTTCAAATTTTTCATTGTAACACGGTTCATAATCTTAACCGAGTCAGTACCAATTAAACTCTCATCAATCATTCTCGCAGAAGCTAATACCGCCTTCATCTGAGATATTTTGGCTTCTAACATTCCTTGAGCTTCTTTTGCAGCATCATACTCTGCATTTTCCGACAAGTCACCTTTATCCCTCGCTTCACCTATTTGTCGCGAGATCTCGGGTCTTTTTACAGATTCAAGATGAGATATCTCCTCCTTCAGTTTACGATAACCTTCTTCGGTCATATATGTGGTTTTCCTTGTCATAGTTTTGAGATCTCTAATGTTAAATGATTACTTTATTATCTTATAAGACTTTATTATATAGTACAAGAAGTAAGAAAAAAAATTCCGGCCAAATATTACCTTGTAGACCAGAATCTCTTCTTTTACTTCTATATGCTCACAAAGATAACATTTCTTAATTATAAATGCAAATTTATTTTTTGGTTTTTAAAACAGCTGACTGATATCTCTTTCAAGCGATTCAATCCGCTCAATTCTTTTAATTAAATCGCCCTCTCTGTTTAGTATATAGGTAGTTGGCAATTCTCGCACATTATAAGTTCTTAGCAAAGATGAGTTGACTGATTGAGGGTCGTATACTGTTTTCCATGGAAGTTCGCTTGCGGCATTCTTCCAATAATGTGCATCAGAGTCAAAAGAAATTTGATAGATTTCAAGTCCTTTGGAATTATATGTTCTATATATTTTATTTAAGAGTTCATTGTGCTGTAATGAAAAGTCTGTTTTGTATGCAGTGAAATCTAGTATAACAAAACTTCCATTAAAGGAAGATAGACTAACCTTATTACCTTTCACGTCATTAAGCGAAATATCGGGCAATGTTGATTCAGTTATAATTATATTTTCTATCAACTCACTCTGCCTCTCTTGTTGTTTGCGTACTTTTAGCGCATTCATTGTAAAATCATACAGATGTTTTGTTCGTTGTGTCTCTGGATAGTATCGATTCCATGAGGTGGCAACTGCTCCAAACATTGCGTAATCTTTTTTGTCGTAGGGATCAAAAATAAGATAATCATCTATTTTTTGAAATACTGCATAATAAGCAGCAGCACTCGATGGATTGCCTAAAATAAGTTTGCTGGCATATGCTTTATAGCTTGATAGTACAGAATCGAGTTTCTCTAAATACGTAACATCATCTAAAATTTTCTCAGAATGCTGGTTTATTAAATCTGAAAGATCCTTCTCTGTTGCACGTTGCTTATCGATTATTTCTTTTATTTGGTCGTTAAGCAATGATTCTTCTATTTTAGATGTGCCGTACAAATCAGTTGCATCTGCCTTTACTACCAATGTTTCAATTGAATCTACTGCAAATATAAGTTTTTGATCTTCAATTCTTAGTTGGTAGAACTCTGGATTTTGAGGCGCTTTCTCTTTAAAGCTAAATTTACCGTTTTTTGGAAGATTCACGGAATCTAACAACTCTACTCCACCTAA
>DATERO010000327.1:0-2584 GCA_035271465.1 Dysgonamonadaceae bacterium
AAAAAACAATTGGAAGAAAAACAGCAAAATCGAGGGAGTTAAACAGCATTATTGAAATGAATTAAAATTATTAATTTGATGTTTAGCCGTCATGCTCATAACACAGTGTAATAATTATAGTTTTTGATATATAACTTTGTCTGACTGTTTAAGGGGCTAAAACATCACAAACTTTCAATTTGTAGGACGTAAGTCTTACAATTATTATAACACTGATAAATAGAAGTTCGTTGTATTATTGTCTCTATTTCTTGTAATTAGGATGCACACATTTAAGTATCAAACTTATCTGTTATAAATTTATGTGCAATTCATGACTATCATACGAGAGATAATACAATAGCATTATTAAAATGTCATTTCATTAATTTATTAATAGCTAGACATGTTATGAGTTATAGTTGCGCTTGAAGCAAAAGTGGAAAGTTGTTAAATGCAAAGGTACTGAGTAATATTTTGTGTATAACTCCCAATAAAGTATTTTTAAAAAGACTCTATTGGGAGTTAAGAAACTCAATTTCATATTTCTCTTCTTAAGGCAATCAATACATAAATTGTATTTCTTGTAATATAGTTTTACTGTAATACATTTTCAAACTCAGTGACCCACAAATCAACCCCACCCATCTCTTTGGTTATCATTAATATGCGTTCAGCTTCTCCATTGAATAGCAGGTTTCCAAACAACCAAAGTCGTTTCAGTTTATTATTTTGCGAAATATCAAGTGCAGCAAGTTGATTGTTGAAAGCTATTAGTCTAACAAGCTCACTATTTTGCGAAATATCTAGGGAATTGAGTTGATTGCCTGAGCAATCTATAAAGGCAAGGTTGGTATTATTTGATATATCTAGCTGCGTAAGGTTATTATTAAAGCACCACAATGAAATTAGCTCTTTGTTTTGCGAAACATCTAATGTGTTAATAATATTACCAGAACAATCTAAATGTATAAGTTTGCTATTTCTGGAAACATCCACCGCAGTCAATTTATTAATTGGAACATTCAATGTAGTCAAATAAGGATTTCTTGAAATATCTATTTCTGTAAGTCCATTAGAAGCTCCTGCTAAATAGGTGATATCGCCATAGATTGAAATAGTTTTCAATCCTGATTGAACGGAGTAATCTTGATAACTGTTGAATAATGTGATGTCTTCCGAGCCATCTTCGGCACGAACACCATCCCCATTAAGGTCTATCCATACTTGTGTATGCTTGTTTTCGGGCACATCAATTGATAAGCTGAGAATCCCATCAACACGATCAGTAGTTAGTGTAATTACACTACTTGATTCTGTTGAAGCATCTTTTTGGTTAGTAAACCCTTCTATCTCTTCATTCATACAACTTGTCACAATTGTGGCAAGCACTATAAATGTAATAAGTATATTTTTATTTTTCATTTTCATATAATCTCCCTATATCTTCAAATTATCTTATTATTCCACTGTCACTCTTCGCACATCATTCACATGACTGTTTTGCAAACGAACTATATAGGTTCCCTTCTCAACGCTGTCAATTATTGTTTTGTCATTTGCATTTACTTCCAATTGCTGCAGGAATACTCCATTGCTGTCGTAAACAAATGCTGAAACAGTTCTACTGCTACTATTCACAATCAATATTTCACCGTCATTAGTCACTGCTACTTCTAATAAAGCCTCATCTGTCGACAAGAATGCACTATTTTCTTTAGAGGATAAACTAAATCTGTTGGCCGCTTCTCCTCTTTTTGCTGTAAATGAATAAGATTGCTCATCGCCTACCTGCTGTGTAATACCCGTAACAGCATCGTGCAGATATATATCTGTTCCTTTTAGCTGGCCCATTTGAGCAAACTCAAACGTATATTTTCCGTCGATATCGGCAATAAAACCAAGCGAGAGACTGTCCAGCTGTGGAACAGTAGCTACTTGTAGTTTGCTATCGTCTAATGCACTCACATAAAGTTGTGCAATATCATCTTCCAACATCTTGCGTCCATCCCAACCATTGTTGAAGTTGTGACTTGTACCTTCTTTTTGGAATATCCAAACCCTATCAGCAGATTCCTCACCAATCACATCTATCACAAGTGAAGGAAGTTGCTGTACACTGCTTGTTTTAGACTCATTACTACTCCCCATTGCACGTGTAGTAATTTGTGTCCCATCACCTTTGTTTACTATAGAGTTTTTTACTAATTTACTATAATCTATTATTAGGTTATCATCGCCAGCAGTTGATTTTAATACCATAAAAGCATGCGTAGAAGGAATTCTGTCAGGGAAATTTGATGTTCCACCAAGATTCAATGGAACTGACAAATATTGGCCACTTTTATAACCAGATATATTTGTTCCATTAAGCTTTCGCCATTGGTCGCGCGTACCCGTATTGAACAAGTATACAGTTTCTTCTACACCGGCTGGAAATGTCATTGCATCTGCACTTATCGGGATAGCTGCAGTATAAGAGTTGCTCACAAGATTGGTCCCAGAATAGTTTACATTCTCTGTTTTTGTCAATGCAACTGTGGCATCTCCAACAAACAATGTACCAGCAAAGTTATACACATCTTGGGGTGCTGCATCTAAGTTG
>DATERO010000328.1:0-2184 GCA_035271465.1 Dysgonamonadaceae bacterium
TCTCTATCTTTTATCAATCTATATTTATTAGAAAGATAAATCTTTCCTGGAATAGAATCTAAGTTATTTGAAATATCCACAATAACAGATGATGTGAAGCCTAAAGGAGATAATATTTCAAAAAGTAAAGACTGTGGGGAGTAAGTCTTTTTTAATTGAGTGATATTGATCTGGATATCATTGACTACTGATGGAAGTGTGTTGATAATATAGTTGTCGTATATCTTTTCGACCTCTTGCAAATTGGCCGAAGTTGTGAGTATAGAGTTTCTAACTGATGGATTAATTTCTTCGAGCAATGGAAGCACTTTCAACCTTAATGTATTGCGTGTATATATATCTTCTTCATTTGTAAGATCAGTAACATAAGGGACTTGATTATTAGAAAGATACTCCATTATATCGTTTCGCGAAATCGAAAGGAGTGGACGAACAATATGATTGTTTTTTACAGGTATTCCTGTCAAACCTTTTATTCCTGTACCGCGAATAAGGTTGATAAGAATTGTTTCAATTGAGTCATCTCTGTGATGTGCAATAGCAATCGTATCTGCTTTGTGTTTTACTCTAAGCTTCTCAAACCATTTATAACGAAGGTCACGAGCTGCCATTTCAATAGATATTTTATTTTCTGCAGCATAAATAATGGTATCAAAACTATCAGTCTCTAATAAAATGCTGTTCTTTTCACACCATTTTATAACAAACTTTTCATCGTTATTTGAGTCTTCGCCACGCAAATGAAAATTACAGTGTGCAGCTATGCATTCATAGCCTAATTGTATTAAGATATGAATTAAAACCATAGAGTCGGGTCCACCACTCAATCCCACAATTATCTTACTCCGTTTTTGAAGAAGTTTGTTGTGCGATATAAATTCTTGTACTTGAGTTATCATCTATAATTTCGTTTATTAAATGACAAATTTACAATTAATTTCACATTCAGAAAATGAGAGTCACACATAATTACCAATTCTTTTAAATAAAAATGAGGCAAATAGCTCAGAAAAGTGTAATTTTGTAGTTATAAATATCAAACCTAAGAGAAGTAAAGATACACAATGATTGATAAAATATTCAGAATTCTTGCTGATATAGATAATTTGAAAGCAAGCAATCCAGAAGAGTTTGAAGCTCTTCGTATTAAATACTTAAGTAAAAAAGGAATCGTAAACTCTCTCATGAGTGAGTTTAGAACAGTTTCTCCCGATCAGAAAAAAGAAGTTGGGTTGCAGCTAAATAAACTTAAGAATGCACTTCAAGATAGAATAAACGAACTGAAGAGAGATATTGAAAACTCTCAAGAGCAGTCGGCTGAATTCGACTTATCACGTACTTCTTATCCTATACCATTAGGTACGCGTCATCCGCTATCAATAGTGAAAGAAGAAATATGCGATATTTTTAAAAGATTAGGCTTTTCTATTGCCGAAGGACCAGAAATTGAAGATGATTGGCATGTTTTTTCATCATTGAACTTTGCAGAAGATCATCCTGCACGTGATATGCTAGATACTTTCTTTATTCAAAGTAGTCCTGAAGTTGTATTGCGTACACACACATCTTCTGTTCAGACGCGAGTAATGGAAAAGTCACAACCTCCAATTCGTATCATTTGCCCAGGAAGAGTTTACAGAAATGAAGATATCTCTGCAAGAGCTCACTGTTTGTTTCATCAAGTTGAGGGTCTTTATATTGATAAAGATATTTCATTTGCCGATTTAAAGCAGGCATTACTATTCTTCACAAAAGAATTATTTGGTAAAGATACTGACATTCGTTTACGTCCATCTTATTTCCCGTTTACAGAGCCGAGTGCAGAAATGGATATTTCATGCCATATTTGCGGGGGTAAAGGGTGTAATATATGTAAGCATACTGGATGGGTAGAAATTCTTGGTTGTGGTATGGTTGACCCCTCAGTTTTGGAAAATTGTGGAATTGACAGCAGTATTTATTCGGGATATGCATTTGGTATGGGAGTTGAGCGCATAACAATGCTTAAGTATCAAATAAACGATATTCGTTTATTCTTTGAAAACGATGTAAACTTTTTGCAACAGTTTCAATCAGCCTATTAATTATTTATTTGAATAAATATGAACACAAAAACAAAATATATTGTATTTGCACTACTTACCATTTTCATTTTTAGCAGTGTTTCTTTAATTGGGCAAACAC
>DATERO010000329.1:0-2163 GCA_035271465.1 Dysgonamonadaceae bacterium
ATATAAAGGCTTTCTCAGTATTTCTGTAATATTCAATACCTGCAATTATACCTACATCGTGAACTAAAGGCGCATCTCTTTTATCTTTTCGGGTAACATTCTTGTATATTGTATTGAGTTCTAATTTTTTGTTCTCGTCATTTTGAGCATTTTCAATTGCAATATCTAGCTTTGGGTCATCATTGAAAATTTCAATCTTCTTTTTAGACTCAATATATTCAGGAGGAGTGCTAATTTGTTGGCAAAATGTTTGAAAATCTTCATATTAACTTCACGGTAATATACCGTAATATATGAAATGTATTTTGTATCTTTGTTCATGGAAAAAATGGATTTTAGAAAACTATCAAGTGAGCAAAGATATATCCTTCGTCTGCGTGGAATTAACTTGATAAAGTCAGGTAAAAAGCAAAAGGAAGTAGCCTCAATTTTTGGAGTTAGAGCCAGCACTGTGAGCTCTTGGGTGAAGGCTTACAAAGCAGAAGGTTTAAAGGGTTTAAAGGACAATTCCAGAGGAGTTAAGTCAGAAGACAAAAAACTCTTGTCAGCAATGCAAGAAAAAGAGATTCAAAGAATGATAATGGATACTATGCCAGATCAATTGAAACTTCCTTTTTCACTTTGGACAAGAAAAGCTGTTAAAGAACTTGTTGAGAGAGAACTTGGAGTCGTATTAGCAGTTAATACGATGGGAGATTATCTAAGGTCTTGGGGCTATAGCCCTCAAAAACCTAAGAAGAAAGCGTATGAACAATGCTCTAAAAAAGTTCAATTCTGGTTAGACCATGAGTATCCTGCCATTAAAGAACGAGCCAAAAATGAAGAAGCAGAAATCCATTGGGGTGACGAAACAGGCGTTAGAAATAATAGTCAGCATGGTCGCTCTTATGCACCTAAAGGAAGAACTCCAGTAAAACTAAGTATGTCAAAACGCTTTACAGTGAATATGATTTCAACTGTAACCAATCAAGGTCTTGTTGAATTTATGATTTATTCAGGGAGTATGAATGCAGATAGATTGATTGAATTTATGGAACAACTCATTAAAAATAAGGCAAAAAAAGTGTTTTTGATTTTAGACAACTTGAGAGTTCATCACAGTAAAATAGTCAAAGAATGGGTAGAAGAAAATAAGTCTAAAATTGAAATTTTCCATTTGCCATCCTATTCTCCAGAGAAAAATCCTGATGAATATTTGAATTGTGATTTGAAATATGGGTTATCAATAAAACCATCTCCACGAAATGAAGAGCAATTAAAAGATAATGTTGAAGATCACATGAAAATGTTGCAAATAAATCAAAACAGGGTAAAGAAATATTTTAAACATAAAGAAATCAGATATGCTGCCTCATAAATAACGGTAACAGCTCGTCAGGTTAATAACGTACTCAAAAGGTACAATTGTTTTATTTAAAACCCAATCACTCTGAGAACCGTCAGTGGTCTTGACGTCCATAAAGATAACATATTTATGTGTATCTTGGATGAACAAAGTAAAATAATTGAAGAGTAATTTGGAGTAAGCACTCGTGAGATTTAACGACTAAGTGAAGTTATGAAGTCTCATTGGGTAAGTGAAATGTGTATGGAAAACACAGGTCAATAACATGTCAATAGATAATTGTTGTTCGAATCTTTTTCTCATTTTTGAAACTGTTTCATGTTTAGGTCTGAGTAAAGCGAATCTCAAACCATTAATGAGCTGAAGGAAATATCTTTAACTGAAACAAACAAGCTTTTAACATACAGATTCAGGGATTAAAAAGGAGGTAATCGTTTGATGAATTGATGTCTATGTGTTTTCTTGCAGACACTATTTATGAATTTTAAAGAATTAAAGAGAAGTTCCATTTTTTAGCATTAAGTTGAGTCTTAATGAGCTACATCAGGTCTATCAGGGGGTTGAGTTTTTCAAAATATTAGAAACCAACCATCGTCCAATTATTTTTTGAAATATCGATCTCGCGGCAATAGATGATCAAGATTGGCTACACCATATACTATTAACGCTGTAACGATAGATGAATGATTCATATAATCAGGGGGACATTTATCATAGGTGTCATGCGTTGTGTGCCATATTTCGCGGTAACTGAAGTTATAACCTTTTACATCTTCAGTCCTTAAATCAATCACAGGAACGCCAGCCATCAGGAACGG
>DATERO010000330.1:0-2340 GCA_035271465.1 Dysgonamonadaceae bacterium
CCATTGAATGAAATTGCATATTTGAAAGTATCTTCTTTGAGGTACTCATCATTGAACACGGGCCATTCGGCATCAAAGATTGTTTCACTGTTACCCATTGCACTCCAAAGCTCTTCAGCAATGTGTGGCGCAAAAGGTGCAAGACAAATAAGGAAGTCGGTAAGAATAGCACGATTATTGCATTTGAGTGATGTGAGTTCGTTCACACAAATCATAAAAGCAGACACAGATGTATTAAATGAAAAGTGTTCGATGTCATATCCAATTTTTTGGATCAATTTGTGCAATGCTTTAAGCTCTTCCATTTTTGGCTCTGTATCCGAAACATTAAATGTTTCGTTGGTATGGAAAAGTCCCCATGTACGACGTAAGAAGCGATGAACACCATCGATCCCGTTTGTATCCCAAGGTTTGGATTGCTCCAATGGTCCTAAGAACATTTCGTATAAACGAAGTGTATCTGCACCATATTTATCCACTATATCGTCGGGATTGACCACATTGTACATCGATTTGGACATTTTCTCTACTGCCCATCCACAGATATATTTCCCATCTTCAAGTATGAACTCTGCATCTTTGTACTCCGGATTCCAGTTGCGGAATGCTTCAACATCCAGCACATCGTGATGCACAATATTTACATCAACGTGAATGGGGGTAGTATCATATTGATCTTTGAGATTGAAAGATACAAACTTTTGGGTGTTTTTGATACGATACACAAAGTTGCTTCTGCCCTGAATCATTCCTTGATTGACCAACTTCTTGAAAGGTTCTTCTTCGCAAGCAACGCCTAAATCAAATAAGAATTTGTTCCAAAAGCGACTATAGACCAAATGACCTGTGGCATGTTCTGTTCCACCAATATATAGATCAACATTGCGCCAATAGTGGTTGTTTTCTTGCGAAACCAACATTTGCTCATTGTGGGGATCCATGTAGCGCAGATAGTAGGCAGATGATCCTGCAAAACCTGGCATGGTGGATGTTTCCAAAGGATATCCATCTTCACTCACCCAATTTTCAGCACGTGCTAAAGGGGGCTCGCCCGTTTCGGTGGGTAGGAACTTATCGACAGGGGGTAGCTCTAGAGGTAACTGTGAATCACTTAATGTGTTAGGCATACCATCTTTATAGTATATAGGGAAAGGTTCGCCCCAGTAGCGTTGACGAGAAAAAGTAGCATCGCGTATGCGGTAGTTTACTTGGCTGTAACCTAACTCTTGTTTACCGATCTCATCAATGGCACGACCGATGGCTTCCTCAACAGAAAGTCCATTTAGGAAGTCGGAGTTGATCATAATACCCTCTTTTGCATCAAAACTCTCTTCTGATACATCGCATCCTTCAATTAAAGGAATAATAGGTAAATCGAAATGTTTGGCAAATGCATAATCGCGACTATCGTGTGCAGGAACTGCCATAATTGCCCCTGTGCCATATCCCGCCAAAACATAATCGGATATCCAGATAGGCATGGGCTCTTCAGTAAAAGGATGCTTGGCATAAGAGCCCGAAAAAACACCACTTACTTTTCTGTCGGAGATACGCTCTAACTCTGTTTTTTTATTCGCTTTGGTGATATAGGCTTGTACTTCATCATATTGCTCATCGGTAGTTAGCTCTTCTGTCAATTCGCTCTCTGGAGCAAGCACCATAAATGTTACTCCAAATATTGTGTCGGGACGGGTAGTAAATACAGGAATCACGTCACCACCCACCTCTTCGCTAATTGGAATATCTGCAGCAGGTACAGATTCAACATACTCTTTTATAGTTTGACTTACGGCTTTGGAGTCAGCCAGTATCTCGGACTGAGTGAACGAAAGTATGCGGAAACCTCCTAACTTTAGTTTGCTTTGTATGACAATATGCTCATCTTTTTCTTCAGGCGTAAGAAATGTATCTGTCTCTATGTCTATAATTACTCCTTTATCTAAATTGACAACAGGTGCGATGAAATCGCCAATTTTATAATGTCGTTTAAATTTAAAACCAAGTTGGTTTTCCTTTACTTCTTTCCATAAAGAATCTTCCGCTTCGGTAACTTCAATGGCATCTTTGGATGAATCTCTCTGAATAGATTCCATCAATGGAATATGAATAACTGCGCCCTCACTTCTTCCAATCCAATTGCGCTGAGTCTCTTTGAGTGAATCGGACCAGTCTAGCTCGTCTAATCCTTCCAACAAACGTTCTGCATAAGCAGATACACGCAAACACCATTGACGCATTTTCTTTTGCTCAACGGGATAGCCACCACGAATGGAGAGTCCTTCGCTCACCTCATCATTAGCCAAAACAGTTCCCAACTGTGGACACCAGTTAACTAGGCTA
>DATERO010000331.1:0-6221 GCA_035271465.1 Dysgonamonadaceae bacterium
CTATTACCCTACTCATGACGTACGTGTTTTTCATTGAAGTAGGTGCAAAACGATAAAATTTTGTGAGAAGCGCTTTGTATCACTGCACCTTCACTCCTCTCAATATCTCTCTTTTTCCAGGAGGACCTGGCAGACGTTCTACTGCGAAACCTGCTTTTTGCAACATCCTACGTACTGCACCTTTTGCACAATAAGTTACTATCAGGGCATCAGCATTACAAACTGCATAGAGTTTGTCAAATGCTTGTTGACTCCACATTTCGGGTTGTTTGTCAGGGCCAAACGCATCAAAATAGATAACATCAAACAAGGTAGAAGTTTTTAAATTGTGAGGATTGCTAAAATCTATTTCAATTTTATGCAAAGAGAAGTTTGGAGTGATTCTGATTGGTTCATCCCACGCAGCAGAATGCATTGTCAGAAACAATTGAGCTTTTGCTTTGTCAGTGAGATGCTTGGTGTAGTTAAGTTGTTGAACAATCTCCATCTCTAATGGATACAGTTCCAAAGAGGTGTAATTTACAGTAGCGTTTCTCTCTTCTGCCTTTAGTAGTGTGAGAAAAGCATTAAGACCTGTACCAAATCCAACTTCTAATACATTTATATGCTCATTTGTGCATGAGCCAAATCCAGCACAGATGTATACATGGTGCGATTCTTGTATTGCTCCATGGGTAGAATGATAATGTTCTTCTAAGTGTGGTACATATAATGAATGTGAACCATCTTCAGTTGTTATGATTTGTGTCTGCATTTGAACGAGCATATTTAGAAAATAAAAGCAAATGTACTATTTTCTTAGCAGTTGCATTGCAGCGAGCATTTTTATTGCTAATTTTGCTCTATAATTAGATCCATCAAATGAGAAATTATCTATATCTAACCCTTGTACTCTTCCTGATATTAAGTTGTAACTCTATATCCGATAACACTCCAACAGTTTCGGTTACGATTGAGCCACAACGTTATTTTGTTGAGAAAATAGTTGGTGATAAATTTAAGGTTAACACCATTGTACCTGCCGGTACAAGTCCTGAAACATATGATCCAACACCTTCACAAATGATTGCTCTGGGGAAAAGTGCTTTATACTTTAAAGTAGGATTCTTGGGCTTTGAAAATGCGTGGGGAAAGAATCTTAAGGAAAATAATGTTGAAGTCGATATAATCAACTCGTCCAATAATATTAAATTGATTAATGAAAATGATGAGAACACCATAGAGATTGGCGAGCATCATGATCATGCAGGACACCATCATGATGGTGCAGACCCACATACTTGGAGTTCTCCCAAAAGCGCATTGATTATGGCTGAGAATATGTTGAATGCTTTGATTGTTGCCGACGTTGAGAATCAAAAGTATTATAGAGATAACTTTAAATTACTGGAGACAGAAATTATTGAAACAGATAGAAGAATTACCGAGTTATTGGAGAATGCATCTGTTAAGTCATTTATTATATACCATCCTGCATTGGGGTATTTTGCACGTGACTACAATTTGACTCAATATAGCATTGAGTTGGATGGTAAGAATCCATCGCCTAAGCAGTTGAAAGAAATGATTGATTATGCGAATGCATTAGGAATCAAAACTATCTTTGTACAAAAGGGATTTGATATTAAAAATGCAGAATCACTAGCCAATCAAGTAAAAGCATCTATTCATTCTATTGATCCACTTTCATACAATTGGAGTGAAGAGATGATTAGGATAGCCGAAATATTAGCCAATAATGAATAAGATTCTTGAAGTAAATAATCTCTCTGCAGGCTATGAAAAGAATCCGCAAATAATAAAGCGGATATCATTTTCAGTTACTCAAAATGATTTTCTAGGAATAATTGGTCCAAATGGAGGAGGCAAGACTACTTTGCTTCGTACCATAATGGGCTTGATTAAACCAACTGAGGGGAAAATCTCTTTTTATAACAATGAAGGTAAGAAAGTATCTAAAATTAATATTGGTTATTTGCCACAATTGAACAAAATAGATCAAAAATTCCCCATTACTGTATTCGATGTAATTCTATCTGGCTTGTCAGTAGGCAACAGATTGCCTTTTTTACCTCTTCCTTCAAAGTATAAACAAAAAGTGCATGAGGTTGCAGACCAAATGGGTGTTGAGCATTTATTGAAACGCTCCATAGGGGAGCTTTCCGGAGGACAATTACAGCGTATTCTGTTGGGTAGATCTATCATTGACAATCCCGTATTGCTTATATTAGACGAACCAATTTCGTATGTAGATAAGCAGTTTGAAACAAACTTCTATAAAATACTTGATGAGATTAATTCACGCATGGCAATCATATTGGTTTCTCACGACATTGGGACTATCCTATCAATGGTTGAGAATGTTATGTGTGTAAATCAGGATGCTCATTACCATTGTGGCACAGAGATTTCGCAAGATTGGTTAGACAAAGCGTACGATTCTTGTCCGTTCGAAATTGTAGGTCATGGTCAAGTACCTCATCGTGTTTTGAAGAAACATTGATATACAATTTCCATCCAGCATTCTTTTTTAACTCCATTTTTACACCTGATATGTTAGAAGGACTCTTAATTGCTTTAGCTATTATTCTACTTGTGGTAGGGATTGTGGGTTCTGTTTTGCCTGTTCTTCCAGGACCTCCATTATCATGGTTGGGAATACTTTTGCTCAAGTTTGTTCCGTCTGTTGGACATCGTGTTTCGTGGATAGAGATAATTGTAATAGGATTATTTACAATCCTTATAGCTATATTAGATAACCTATTGCCTATTTGGAGCACTAAGCGAACTGGTGGAAACAAAAAAGTAGTTTGGGGTGCGGGTATAGGATTTATTGCAGGGTTCTGGTTTGGTCCATTGGGAATTATATTTGGTCCTTTTGTTGGGGCATTAGCTGGTGGACTTCTATCGGGCACTCACATAAAGCTCGCTTTAAAACATGCTTCTGGTGCTTTTGTTGGATTCATAGCTGGGATCGTGTTGAAGTTTATAAACTTGGGGGTGATTGTCTATTATTTTGTGAAGGTATTGGTTTGAAATTATCAAAAGTTACCAGCAAATAAGTTTAGTACTGTGACGGTATACTTATAAAAAAGGAGCCAAATTAAAAATTTGACCCCTCTCCTTATTTGGTTTCAACGGCTAAAACCTAAACTCCAACGGATAAAGCCTATTTTGAAAACTCCTCTTTGATTAAATACTCTGCAATTTGTACTGCATTTAGTGCCGCTCCTTTTTTAATTTGGTCGGAAACACTCCAGAATGACAAACCATTTTCATTGGTTAGATCTTTACGCACGCGTCCCACAAATACTTCGTCTCTTCCTTCTAAAAATAGTGGCATTGGATATTCTTGCTTTTCAGCGTTATCCATTAATATAATGCCTGGAGTGTTAGCAAATGACTTTTTAGCATCGTGAACTGTTATGGGTTTTTCTGTTTCCACCCATACTGATTCGGAATGAGCACGCAATACCGGAACGCGAACGCAGGTAGCACTTACTTTTATGTCAGAATGCATAATCTTGCGTGTCTCGTGATACATTTTCAACTCTTCTTTAGTGTATCCATTGTCTGTAAATGAATCAACTTGAGGAATTAGGTTGTAGGCTAATTGGTATGCAAATTTTGCAACGGTAGGATCTTCATCACGTTGGATCTGTGCATATTGCTCTTCTAGCTCGTCCATCGCTGCAGCTCCTGCACCAGATGCCGCTTGATATGTAGAAACGTGTACTTTGGTGATGTGTGATAAGCTTTCGATTGCTTTTAATGAAACTACCAATTGTGTAGTTGTACAATTTGGATTCGCTATAATATTTCGTGGACGATTCAATGCATCTTCTGCATTAAGCTCTGGAACTACCAACGGTACATCGTCGTCCATTCTGAAAGCACTCGAATTATCAATCATTATAGCACCATGTTTTGTAATTGTAGGTGCATATTCAATAGATATACCACCACCTGCAGATACAAATGCGATATCAATGTCTTTGAAGTCATCGTTATGTTGAAGTTCTAATACTTCAATATCTTTTCCCCTAAAGTTGTATTTTTTTCCAGCGCTACGTGCTGATCCGAAAACTTTTAAACTTTCTACTGGAAAGTTTCTTTCGGTCAATACGCTTAAGAGTTCTTGTCCAACTGCGCCGCTAATGCCAACAATTGCTATTTTCATTTTAATGGTTCTTTATTTTAGATTAATGTTTTGTCTTACTTGGATATAACTTTACAAAAGTAGAAACTTTTCACTCAATTATTAAATAATTACTTAGCTAAATTGAGTATTTACTGTCATTTTATTAATTTTTTAGTGAAAAAGCAAGCTAAATGATTATTTGTTGGTCTATTTTATAATCCTTTTTATCTTTCTCACTCTATCGCTTTGAGAACTAAGACTTATAATTCAATCACTTTACCCTCATTTGCTAATTCAGTCATTGGAAATACAGATTGTGATTCTTTTAGTAAAACATCCAATTCAGTATATCGAGAAGAGAAATGACCAATAACCAACTTCTTAACTTCGGCCATTTTTGCAATTTCTGCTGCTTGTTTTGCAGTAGAGTGAGCAGTTTTATTTGCAATTAAAATTTCTGACTCAGCAAAGGTTGCTTCATGGTAAAGCACATCTGCATCCTTTATATACGACACAATAGATTCATCGTATGCCGTGTCTGAACAGTAAACATATGACCGAGATGGATCAGATGGTGTAGTTAGACGATTGTTTGGAATCACCTCTCCATCGGCAGTTACAAAGTCTGCACCAGATTTTATGTTGTTAATCTCTCGAATCGGGATATTATAGAAATCAATCATTTCGCGTTTGATATGGTGTTGTTTTTCTTTTTCTTTAAAAAGAAACCCTGAAGAGGCAATCCGATGCTTTAAAGGAAAAGAGCTGATGCTTATTGATTTGTTCTCAAAGAGAAGATTGAAGCCCTCTTTTGGAAGAATTACTGTATTTACATTATAAGATAGGTTTCTGCAAAAGAAGTTGAGAACTGGTCCGAGCAATACTTCAATTTCTTTATGTGCATAAATAGTTAAGTCTGCGGTTCTTCCTAACAAACCCAAAGTAGAAATGAGCCCAGGTAGTCCAAAAACGTGGTCACCATGCAGATGAGAAATAAATATACTATGAAGTTTACTCATCCGTGCGCCAAATTTTCTCATTTGCAATTGTGTACCCTCGCCACAATCTATCATAAACAATTTGCCATTCATATTCACAAGCTGAGATGAAGGCATGTGCCATGTAGTTGGTAAAGCTGAACCGCAACCTAAAATTTGGACATTAAATAGTGTCATTTCTTATATTACTCCTTTTCTTGGTGTTTTGAATTTGTACGTGAAGCTATAGTTTGTTTCACATTATTTCAGCATAGTTGAATGATAACTATGACAATGTGACAAATAAAAACAATGTGTGCAAATCTATTGTTCTGTGAGGTAGGTTAAAACAGGGTAATGATCGGAGAATTTAACCTTGTCAACTATTGTTTTGTGGGACTTTAGATTCTTACTGTGCAGTATATAGTCTATTCTGAATAGAAAGAAGTCTTCGTAATAGGTAATGCCCGGTCCAAAGTTTGTTGATGCATAAGCATCAGTGAGGTGATTGCCTTTCATTTTTTTGTATGCGTATGAGATGGGTGTGTCGTTAAAATCGCCACAGATAATCTGTTTGTCAAACTCTTGTCGAGCAATATAATCTGATAACTTTTGAACTTGACGTGCTCGTTTGGTATATCCTCGTCCCAATCGTTCTCTTATATTTGAAGTGACCTTATTGAGTGTTTGAGAGTCTCTCTTTACTAATAGATTTCCATACAGTTTTTTGTCAGATGCAGATATCTTATTTGACTCCAAATGAGCGTTTGCAACTAAATAGTTCTCTCCATTTACATCGATATTATATATTGCAGCACCGTTGTATGAACCATCGAATGTAAATTCTCGAGTACTCTTGATGGGATATTTTGAAAAGCAAGCCAAACCATAAGTGTGATACCTTCCTGAGTATTCTAACCCAGTAATGGAGCGATATGGGTATTTGCTTAATACTTTATTGACATCATTTTGTGTGAGCAACGATTTACCCGTTTTACTTATCATATATTCTTGCAAACAAACAATGTCTGCATCAGTTTTGGCAATATACTCTAAGAGAGGATGGGCAGAGTTGCGTTGCGCCTCGCGCAAAAAACCCATCA
>DATERO010000332.1:0-4535 GCA_035271465.1 Dysgonamonadaceae bacterium
TTTACCATATTTCTATAAATAACCATCGTTTGATTCAGCTCGTTAAACAAAGGAAGATAGTCAAGATCATCATTCACAAGCATAGCTACCTCAACTTGCTTAAACATGTTTTTCAATGCTGTGATAACTGGAGCTGTAAGCTCTCTCATCTTTTTATTTGATCTTTCAGATACCGACTTTAATCTTCTCTTCAATAGCTTTTGAAGTTTTGAATGTGTCCTTCGCAAAAGCTCAATGTCTCCCATTAGCTCAAACTTGGTGAATGCTGCCTTTACCTCTTCATCTCTGTCGATTAATTGCAAAAAGCCCGTAACTCTCCCAATTTTTTCTCTTTCACTCCTACACCGATCTAACCTATGCAAATAATCATGAGTTACTGATTGTGCAGCTACAACATCGTCGCTTAGATTGTCTCCATCATCAAACACAACGAGGTTCATTCTATAGACTATAGATCGAACATATCTGATAAATTTCCTTCTAACCGGAATTATCAATTGAGTAATCGGATGCGAACCATATTCTTTTGTCAGTAAGTCCAAGTTTGGCTCTTGATCAACAAGCATATTATAAACCTTATCAATCTTGAGCAGTTCAGGATTGTGTTTTTTAATGATAAAGATTACATCTTCTGCAAAAGCAGTAACCTCTAATTTAAGAAAGCGTGTGTAAGGAACTGTTTTTAGGTCCATGATACCAGTATTTTAATGATTAAACAGAACAATCTTTACGCACATTATTAGAATCCTTGCTGATTAGAGATTTCTTTATGAGTGAAGATTGTGTTATACCCTGCATTCTTACAAAATGGGGCATATACCTGAGACTATACTGCTCAGTTATATGCAAAAATAATACATTTATTTGATTTGCCAACATATTTAATGTAAAAGATGTTTCATTTCGTTTGTTTTTCTTGTTTTTACACTCAAAAGCATATAAAACGTATGCATTATATATTATTTTGAACGAAACTCAATATTAGATTACACAACAGAAAAGTATTTTGCGCAAAACACATGTGTGTTTTGTCCAAAATATTATATATATCCTTAAAACACAATTGTGTTCGTATTGATATACTTATTAATCAATATAAACACATGTGTGTGCACATTCTTATATTATAATACATACCAAAACACAAGTGTGTTTAATTCAAATTATTTTACAAATAAATAAAACACAACTGTGCACCATGCAAAATATTTTTGAATGAACTAAACTCATAGTGAAGAGAAGCAAAATACTTCCGTTTCTTTATAAAATGTTGTCCAGAAAGTGCAAACTGATCTTACTTTGACTCAAACCATTGCCCAGAATCAACTAATAATAGGTTGTAACTCCCTTTATTGAACCCATATTCGTCAAACTCAATGATGTGACTGTGATCTTGAGAGCGGAATTTGCAAAAATTGCATTCACTATTGCTAAAATGCCTACGTGATAGAAGCAATATAAAGATGAGAATACTTTTCTCTACAAAACTTCACTCCACTGTTTGATGTGCTATAGTTATCTCACACAATACATAAAGAAAAATATTTGCTACCTTTGTGTCTTATATGTTCACTTCGAAAGTCAAGTCCCCTATTCTTCACCCCCTTACCCCCCAAAGGGGAGTTTGCCGAGTGTTGATAGCTATGCTTCATATTTTGAAGAAGAGTGGGCATTGAAGATGTTTAATTATCAGCAAAAGTATGCTTTCAAGCAGAACTCATACTATTATATATTATGGTGTAAGAATAAAAAAGTTTCAATATATGAATAAAAAGGTCATTTTCACTGTGCTCCTTCTTCTGTGCATTCCTTTGATGTATGCGCAATCATACAAACGTATAATATCACTAGCGCCATCACTAACGCAAAGCCTATACTACTTGGATGCGCAAGACAAATTAGTGGGACGCACCAACTATTGCGTGGCTGCCGAAGGAGACAATATACCCATTGTGGCTACTGCTGTGACTTTAAGCATGGAAAAAGCAATTGCTCAGAAGCCTGACTTGGTATTGGTGTTGGCCCTGACCGATGCCAAGGACATTGAAACGCTTCGCAAGTTTGGTATTGAGGTAAAGGTATTCGAATCGCCTCGCTCATTCACTGATATTTGCGATCAATTTATAGATTTGGGGAACTTAGTAGGCAAATCTGAAAAAGCAAAGCAGATAGTGGAAGAGAGCAAGGCGAAGATAAGTGAGATTCAGAAGCTACATGTAGGGAAACCGTCACCAAACATATTTTTTCAAGTAGGGAGTGATCCGCTTTTCACGGTTTTGCCAAACACTTTTATGAACGACTATATCACAATGATGGGCGGCAAAAACATCTCTTCGGAGCTAACCAAAGGAATAATTGGTCGTGAGTTTGTGGTTGCAAAAAACCCCGACTATATATTCATTTGCACCATGGGCGTAGCCAGTGACCAAGAAACAAAAGTGTGGAAGAGTTACACCAGCATAAATGCTGTAAAGAATAACAGGGTTTTTACAATAGAAGCAGACATTGCGTGCCAACCCACACCCATCACTTTTGTGGAGACCATTGAACTGATGAATGAAGCAATGGGTAAATAATAATAATAATAATAATAATAATAATTGAAAGATATCCTATAATAGGATACTCTATTAAGATCACAATATATATATGACAACTACAACCCCAATAGAAGAAGAGACAACGGAGCCAAAAGTGACAGGCTTAGTTCACATTTACACAGGAGATGGGAAAGGTAAAACCACTGCTGCCATTGGGCTTGCTGTGAGAGCTTTGGGGAGTGGCTTGTCAGTATGTTATTGCTCATTTCACAAAGATCCCGAAAAGTATGGATACTCGGAGATGGAGGGTTTGAAAAAATTGGGTGCTCATGTCATCAACTTTGCCAAGTATCATCCACATATGGAGGAAAATGTGAGCGAAGCAACCATTGCTGAAATAAGAGAGGAAGTGGAAGAGGCAATTGAGACAATCGTAACTCTGATGAATACTGTTCAGTTCGACTTGCTTATTTTGGACGAGGTGCTTATTTCAATTCGAGACAACTATATGGATGAGAATACATTGATTGAATTTATAAAAAACAAACCAAAAGCAACCGAATTGGTTGTTACCGGTAGGGGTGCAACAAACGAGATAAAGGCACATGCACATTACATAACCAATATGGAGGTCATTAAACATCCTTATTACGAAAATATGCCCAGTAGAAAAGGAATTGAGTATTAACAACTAATATAGTTGAGAGAAAAAAATGAAAAGTAATCAGTTGCGCTGGGGCATCTATTTGATTGTGTTGATAGTAATAGCTATGGCAGCCATTGTGTTATCACTTAGTGTGGGCGAAGTATCTATTCCATTCAGGAAGCTTCCGCATATACTTGCCGAAAAGGACAGCATGGAGTATGGTGTGCTTTTCTACATTCGCATTCCGCGCACAATACTTGGATTTGCGGTTGGAGGCAGCCTCAGTTTGGCGGGAGCCATATTGCAAGGCATCTATCGCAATCCTTTGGTTGAACCCTATACATTGGGGATATCGGGCGGAGCTTCTTTGGGGGTAACATTTGTGTTAGTGTCGGGATTGCATCTTGCTCATATACTCATATTGCCCATTGCGGGTTTTATTGGTGCATTTATCACCATATTCTTGGTCTATTCGCTTAGCATAAGAAACAGAGAGTTGAATGTAAACCGTATGCTACTGATTGGAGTGATGATTAGTTTTATCTCCTCATCGTTGATGATGTTTTTAATGTCTATCACTACGTCCGAAAACATTCAAAGTATTGTTTACTGGATGATGGGATCGCTCAATGAGTCAAATCAAAGTCTTATAAATATTGTAGTGATTCTCTCCCTACTCTGCTTAGCAGTGTCCTATCTTTTCGTTATGCCGCTCAACGCATTGCGCCTGGGCGAAGAGCGTGCCAAGCATTTGGGCGTAAACTCCAATGTAATCATCCGCATACTATTTATCATCACTTCGTTGCTGACAGGTGCAGCCATTTCTGTGGCAGGAGTAATTGGTTTTGTAGGATTGGTCATTCCGCATATTGTACGTTTATGGGTAGGATCTGATTATAGAATAATGCTCATAGCTTCTTTTTTAAGTGGCAGTGCATTCTTATTGGTGTGCGACGTGATAGCTCGCACCATTATATCGCCCAATGAGCTACCTATTGGTGTAATAACAGGGATTGTTGGAGGTATTGTATTTATACTTCTGCTCAGTAAATCAAGAAAAGCATCTAAAGCGCTGTCATGAAAAAGCCAATCATACAAATAGAGAGCCTACGATGTGGCTACAAGAGTGGATTTCATATCGACAACATCAACTTCTCGTTAGAGAGAGGTATGTTCACTGGAATTATCGGTCCTAATGGATCGGGCAAAACAACTCTATTTAGAGGAATATCGGGCACATTGCCTATTAACAAAGGCAGAATCCTATTTGATGGTAAGGATATGGCTAAACTATCGTTGCGCGAGAAAGCACAAAGGTTGTCAATCGTAACTCAATTTAGAGAAACAAC
>DATERO010000333.1:0-2732 GCA_035271465.1 Dysgonamonadaceae bacterium
GCATATTGCAAACTGTCGAGTTCCATTAAAATATTATCGCGAACTAACATAAAACTATCTCTCAACTCAGGCTTCACTGGATAGGAAGGGGGTGCTTCCATTGTAAGCGGATTAATAGGTATATTGTTTTTGTGCACTCTATAATCTAAATGAGGTCCTGTTGCTAAACCAGTTGCTCCAACATATCCAATTATATCACCCTGTCTTACAGAACTTCCCTTTTGTATTCCCTTACCAAATCGGCTCAGGTGCATATATGTAGTTGTGTATATTGAATTGTGCTTAACTTTCAGATAATTGCCCCCGCCGCCTGCTTGGTATCCTTTTGCAATCACAACTCCATCTCCAACAGTTTTCACGGGGGTGCCCGTAGGAGCAGCATAATCTACGCCATGATGTGCTCTGTAACGTTTTAGTACTGGATGATAGCGAGAATTGGAAAACGTAGAACTAATGCGGAAAAAATCTAGTGGAGCTTTGAGGAACTCTTTTCGCAAACTATTGCCTTCATCGTCAAAATACTCCTTAATAGAATCCTGCTGAAAGGGAACAGCGATATAGTTTCTTTCTTGATGATTGAACATAGCACCTTCTATAGAAGCTATTTCCAAAAAAGTTGTATCATCAACCCAAGCTTCGTCATAGATCAAGCGAAATGAATCGCCCTCTTTGATACCAAAAAAATCGACCTGCCAAGCATAAAGTTCTGATATTTTCAGAGCCAACATGGGGGATGATCCTGATTCGATGATTGTATTCCAGAGAGATGAGGTGATTGTGCCTTCTGCATATTTACGTTGCAGGGTTACAGGCTTTGTAGATTCATGTACTTTCAAATCGTCTTCGCAGAGATCAACAACCACATAATCCGTTTTTGATTTCTCAAACA
Source organism: Dysgonamonadaceae bacterium (assembly GCA_035271465.1). Lineage (GTDB taxonomy): Bacteria > Bacteroidota > Bacteroidia > Bacteroidales > Dysgonomonadaceae > UBA2632. The sequence continues at coordinate 890 of DATERO010000333.1, forward strand.
CAAGGTATTGAATAACAGAAACTGAGTCAGGCGTGGTGATGGTAGCATAGGTATTCCCAATCTGAAGTTTTGAAGGAGAGTAAAATGGAGAAATTGTCTCAGATATTTGCTCTACTTCATTGCCTGTAAAGCCCAAGTTCATAAGTATAGAAGATAGATGATCTCCTTTTTGAATTTTGTAATGACTTAAATCTAATGAGTCAACACATACTCCATACGCATAATTGCGATTGATCTCTTCTTGAAGATTGGTGTTTATATCTTGATTATCTTGCTTGTATCCACATGAAATGAAGGCGTAAGCCATAAAGAGGGAAGCAATAATACCCACAAGTATTCTCTTTTGCTTTAACATAGCCCAAAGATAGTTTTTTTGAATATTAATATCAAGGAAATTTCATCCAAAAAACTCTTAATAAGAAGAACCGCTCCACAAGGAATTGCTATAAGATTCCTTTAATCTACTGTGTTATTAATAAATCAATTGAATATTCGAACCTTTCATTGTAATGGTGGTTTATGAAGAGGTGTCTTGTTTGTTCAATAAGTTAACAAATACAATAATATGAAATGGTGCAGCAAAAGTAAACTCTAATTTTAGATGATCTATTAACTCCCCAGCATGAATTTGAAAACAATATATAGATATCAAACTTAAGAAACACTAATCGTGTAAATTAACTACAGTATATTTTATGAAACTAAAACCTATAGAAAAGCCAAGTGAAATTGCGGAGCGTTTTAAAAAAGCGTGGAATAGCTATGATGCTGAAGGAATAGCCAGGTTGTTTTTCGAAAATGCAGATTTTGTGAATGTCACTGGTAAATGGTGGGACAACAAAGAAGATATATTGAAAGCCCATGAATTTGGATTTCGAGTTATTTTTAAAAACTCACATCTTGAAATTCTAAACGTGAAAGAAAAGATGTTGAGTGAGGATATTGCAATTGTACATACCAGAATTAGGCTGACAGGTCAAACTGAAAAAGATGTTGAGAAGGCAGACATCAGAGAAACAATGTTTCTTTTCGTTCTACGAAAAATTGATGGGCAATGGTTGTGTGAGTCGGCACAAAACACCGATATTGTATTTGGCATGCAAACAAATATTCGTAATGAAAAGGGCGAGTTGAAGTCAGTTAGCTATAAAAAAGTCAATGAGAAGATAACGCGTGATTTAAATGAGGATTAAAGTGTGAAGATATTCTGAATATTTGCTTCGATTATGTATCAACTTGAGAATTCAAAAACAATTATATGAAATATGAAAAAATCTAACGCCATCAACAGACCGATTAGCAATTCGGAGCCTACTCCAGAAATGAATTCCACGACAGCTGATAAACTTCAAAAAGCAGCACGGCTTGATATTAAAGGCGTATACGAAATGCTGGATAGTTCGCCCGATGGAATTACTGAAGAAACAGCCAAGAATCGAATTTCAACTTATGGTCTTAACGAAGTGGATTATGATAAGGCTCCTGCATGGTACACCCAATTGATAAAATCATTTGCCAATCCATTCATCGTTATACTTATAGCAATAGTTGTCATCTCTTATTTGATAGATGTCTGGTTTGCTGCCCCTGGAGAAGAGGATTGGAAAACAGTGATTGTTATTGCGGCAATGATTCTTGTAAGTTCATTGCTCAGCTTTTTTCAAGAGTATAGGAAGAGGCCGATGTGGGTATTACAGTGGATAATGCGGTTGATATTGCAAAAGAGAGCTCTGATATTATATTATTAGAGAAAAATCTTGAAGTTCTCCATAAAGGTGTGGTTTATGGAAGAGAAACTTTCGGGAATATTATGAAGTACATTAAGATGGCAACCAGTAGTAAT
>DATERO010000334.1:0-14174 GCA_035271465.1 Dysgonamonadaceae bacterium
TAATCAATACTATCCAATTATAGATGAAATATATGTTAAACCTCTGTGCATTTATTTCTAATGTGTTTTTTATATTCAAAAATGAATAAAATTCATTTTATCAGCTTCGACACTCAATTAAAATATGTAATTTTAGAGCCGAATCCAATTTATATTAAGAATAAAATGCGAAAACCTATTAGAATAATAGTAATTGTCGGAATTGCTTTATTAATCCTTGGGATGATATTATATCCCCAAATAAAAGCTGCATTTAAAGGTAATGAAGAGCAATCAGTGGCTCCTGCTCAAATGGCCTCGCCATCAAGGGTTGCTAGCTTAAGCGTAAATGCTATAGTACTGAAACCTGAAACAATTAAAGATGTGTTTCGTACAAAAGGAGTGATACTACCAGATGAAGAAGTAAATCTTATTTTTGAAACTTCTGGCAAGATTACACAAATTAACTTTAAAGAGGGATCGTTTGTAAACAAGGGGCAATTATTAGCTAAAGTGAATGATGCACCACTGCAAGCTGAACTTAAAAAACTGAAATCTCAATTACCACTTGCACAAGAAAGAGTGTTTCGTCAGCGTACACTATTGGACAAAGATGCTGTGAGTCAAGAGTCGTTTGAAACTGTAACAACTGATTTGGAGAAACTAAAAGCAGATATTGAACTGGTGCAAGCACGTATTGATCAAACTGAACTTAGAGCTCCCTTTAGTGGAATGATTGGTTTGCGAATGGTGAGTGAGGGCGCATATGCCTCACCTCAAGTGATGGTTTCTAAACTAACCAAAATATCTCCTCTCAAAATAGAGTTTGCATTTAATGAACGTCAAGTTGGTGAAATTAAAGATGGAACTAAGCTTAACTTTATACTTGAAAACGATTTAAACACTTATGAAGCTTCAGTGTATGCTGTTGAAACAACTTTAGAAACTAACACGCTATCGCTCAAAGCGCGTGCTCGATATGCTAATCCGGGGGGGATAATCAAACCTGGAAGATCAACCAATATTGAAATACAACTACAAGAAATAACCAACACATTGGTTATTCCAAGTATTGCCTCCATTGCAGAAATGGGAAGAGACATTGCTTATATATACAAAAATGGAAAAGCGAAACAGGTTGTTTTGACAAAGGGACTTCGAACAGCATCGTCGGTTCAAATAATTGAAGGATTGAGCATTGGCGATACTTTATTAACTACAGGCGTGATGCAATTGCGCGATGGTATGAACGTTTCAATTGAGCAATTGCAAGAATAAATCAATAAGAAACTCATAGAATGACATTATCCGAATTAAGCATAAATAGACCTGTTTTATCAACAGTCTTTATTTTAATCATTGTTCTTTTTGGAATAATAGGTTATACTAATTTGCCGGTGCGTGAATATCCAAGTGTAGATAACCCAATTATTACCGTTGGAGTTTCATACCCCGGTGCGAATGCTGATGTAATAGAAAAACAGATAACCGAGCCATTGGAGCAAAGCATCAATGGAATTCCTGGTATTCGTTCACTTATCAGTCAAAGTAGTCAAGGTCGATCGCGTATCACAGTGGAGTTTGAACTCACTGTTGATATGGAAACTGCTGCCAATGATGTGCGAGATAAAGTTTCAGTTGCTCAGCGTTTTCTACCTCGTGATGTTGATCCACCTACAGTTGCTAAGGCTGATGCTGATGCTGAGCCTATAATGCAAATTACAGTGCAAAGTGAATTGCGCTCATTGTTAGAATTGACAGAGATTGCAGAACTTACAGTTAAAGAGCGTTTACAAACAATTCAAAATGTTAGTGCTGTCGATATATGGGGAGAGAATAGATATGCAATGCGTTTGTGGCTCGACCCTGTGAGAATGGCTGCTTATAACACCACTCCCATGGAAATTAAAAGTGCTCTTGACCGAGAGAATATTGAGCTACCATCGGGCAGTATAGAGGGAGATGATATAGAGCGGTCTATACGTACACTGGGTCTGATGATTACACCCGAAGAGTTTAATAATCTTGTTATAAAAGAAGATGATTATCGTATTGTTCGCTTTAGAGATGTTGGTTTTGCAGAACTGGATTCAGAGAATAGGAAAAACATCTTGCGTCGAAATGGTATCCCCATGGTTAGTACAGTTATCATTCCTCAGCCAGGAGCAAATCAAATTGAAATTGCAGATGAAGTAAGGGTTCGACTAGAGCAAATGCAAAAAGATTTGCCAGAAGATGTAATAGTTGATGTAGCTTATGACAGTACTCGCTTTATTCGTGCTTCCATTAACGAGGTTAAAAGCACAGTGTATATTGCTTTTGCATTAGTTGTAATAATTATATTTTTATTTTTGCGCGATTGGCGAGTTACACTAATACCCGCCACTGTTATACCCGTTTCATTGGTCGGTGCATTCTTTATAATGTATATGGCTGGATTTTCAATTAATGTTTTATCGATGTTGGCAGTTGTCCTTGCTGTAGGATTGGTAGTAGATGATGCCATTGTTGTTGTTGAAAACATCTATCAAAAGATTGAAAATGGAATGAATCCTCGTGAGGCAGCCATCGAAGGTTCTAAAGAAATTTTCTTTGCAGTTATTTCTACTACAGTCACATTGGTGGCTGTGTTTTTTCCCATTGTGTTTCTCGAGGGAATGACGGGCAGACTTTTCCGCGAATTTAGTATTGTTGTTTCGGGAGCAGTAATTATATCATCTTTTGTTGCACTTACTTTCACTCCTATGATTGCATCAAAGATGTTGGTGAAAAGAGAGAAAAAGAATTGGTTTATGCTTAAAACGGAGCCTTTCTTTGAAGGAATGAATCGCAACTATGAAAAATGGTTGGTCTATTTTATAGCTCATAAAAAATTAGTCATTCCTATTTTTATTGCAACACTTTTACTTGCTTTTGTTTTTTATATCAATATACCTGCTGAAATGGCACCTCTGGAGGATCGCTCACAAGTTACGGTGAGAACTTCGTTGCCAGAAGGTGCAACATTTGAATACACACGAGATTATACAGATCGTATTTCAAATATTGTGGATTCAGTAGTAACTGAAAAAGAATCCAATATGACTATAGTGTTTAGTTCTTTTGGAATGGTGAGACTAACCTTGCCCGACATGACAGAACGATCAAAAAGTCAAATGGAGATTGCTGATGAAATATCAACTGGTGTGAGAGGCGAAACAGCTGCTCGAGCTTTTGTGCAGCAACAATCAACCTTTGGTGGTCGTCGTGGTGGTATGCCTATTCAGTATGTGCTACAAGCTCCTAATCTTGAAAAGTTAGAAGAGCACATACCCCTGTTTATGGCAAAGGTAAATGAAAGTCCTTACTTCCAGATGTCGGATGTAAACTTGAAATTTACTAAGCCCGAAACACGAATAGTTATTGATAGAGACAAAGCAGCATTACTTGGTGTTAGTACACGTGATATTGGTCAAACATTGCAATATGCATTGAGTGGTCAGCGAATGGGTTACTTTTATATGAATGGTAAGCAGTATCAAATATTGGCAGAAATTAATCGTCAACAACGAAACACTCCATTAGATTTGAAGTCTATTTACTTGAAAAACAATGAGGGTAAAATGATACAGATGGATAACTTGGTTGAATTGGAGGAGTCTGTTGCACCACCTCAACTGTATAGATACAATCGATTCAACTCAGCCACTATATCTGCAGGGCTTTCACCTGGATATTCACTAGGAGAAAGTATTGACGAGATGGATCGAATCGCAAAAGAAACACTTGATGATACCTTTAGAACTGCTTTAGAGGGAGAGTCACGCAACTTTAGAGAGAGCTCTTCAAGCTTGATGTTTGCATTCTTATTGGCATTGGTTCTTATATTCTTAATACTTTCTGCACAATTTGAGAGCTTCAAAGACCCATTTGTAGTAATGCTAACAGTACCGCTGGCTGTGACGGGAGCGCTGTTTTTTATGTGGATGTTTGGTGTGACCATGAATATATATAGTCAAATTGGTATTATTATGCTTATTGGATTGGTTGCTAAGAATGGAATTCTTATTGTAGAATTTGCCAATCAACGCCAGGAAGCAGGAATGAGTAAATTGAATGCAATTCAAGGAGCATCGGTGCAACGATTACGCCCTATATTAATGACAAGTGTATCCACAATTTTAGGACTACTTCCTTTGGCATTAGCTTTTGGAGAAGGTGCTAATGGACGAATTGCAATGGGAGTTGCTGTAATTGGAGGTTTACTTGTTTCTACATTGCTTACACTATTTGTTGTTCCTGCCATGTACATGTTTATATCAACTACGAGAAGCAAAGAGACAACTGTAATAACAAAAGAGAATTAAGATGAAAAGAGGTTTTAGTTTTATAATATCATTCATAATGTTTTCTTATCTGTTGATTGGACAGACAGTTAGCTTAGAAGAATGCTTGCGGATTGGATTAGAACAAAATTTTGATATTCGTATAGTTCGTAACAATCAACTTATTTCTGATAGAAATGTAACTTGGGGAAATGCAGGACTGTTACCTTCAATTGATGCGACAAGTGGTTACAACATAAAGAGTGATAATACTAATCAAACACCTACGGATGGTTCAGGAGAAATAAATAGGAGAAATAATAATACAGAGACACTTAATGCTAGTGTAAATCTAAATTGGACACTATTTGATGGTTTCAATGCTCAAACTAATTATAAAAAGTTGCAAGAGCTGAAGAGTGTTGGTGAGTTGAATACTCAATTGCAAATTGAATCATTCATTGCCAATATGTCTGCAGAATATTATAATCTGGTGCAAGAAACTATGAGAATGGAGAATCTTAAGTTTGCAGTCAAACTGTCAGGTGAACAATTGCGCATAGTAGAAGCAAGATATCAGATTGGTTCTTTTTCTCGTTTAGATTTACAACAAGCAAGAGTAGATTTCAATGCTGATAGTTCTCGACTTATTAGACAATACGAGAAGGTAAATACTTCGCGTATTAAAATAAATGAGTTGATGGGGATAAATGATGTTGAGACCCCAGTAGTGGCAGCAGATACTTCTATTGTTTTAAAACCACTTGAATCGAAAGAGGTTCTATGGAACAATGTGTTAAATGCAAATACATTGTTACAGCTTTCAGAAAAAGATATTTTACTGAGCCAACTTAATCTCAAAAATATTCAAAGTAACTATTATCCTTATCTTCGTCTCAATACGGGCTATGGGTTTTCTCACTTCAATTATGATGTGGGGAGTTTTGACACACAGCGAAACTGGGGACCAAATATAGGAGTTACAGTAGGAATAAACATATTCGATGGCTTCAATAAAAGGAGAGAGCAGAAAAATGCACGCACTCGTATTGAAAACACAAAGCTTGAAAAAGAACAAATGCGTTTGGCATTAAAAAGCGATTTTTCAAATATGTGGCAAGCCTATCGCAACAATATGGAACTATTGAAACTGGAAAAAGAAAATGTTGAAAATGCACACGAAAATTATGAAATTGCTATGGAACGTTACAAACTGGGCGACTTGGCCGGTATTCGTTTGCGTGAAGCTCAAAACAGCTTACTTGAAGCCGAGGAACGTTTGGTTAGTGCTCAATTCAATATCAAGCTTAATGAAATATACCTGCTTCAAATAAGTGGTATGATAGCTGATTATTTGAGGTAAACGTTTTAATTTTTAGAGGGTAATAGATAATTATTTTTACTTAATAGATTAATTCGTACTTTTGCAGCAAACTCATTGATCTCATAATATATATATGGAAACTACTTTTTTAGGATTAATTGAACAAAGCATACGCAAAAACTGGAAACTACCTGCACTTACTGATTACGAAGGTGAAACTCTACGTTACAAAGATTTTGCTCGTCAAATAGGTAAACTTCACGCTTATTTTGAAGCAGGGGGTGTTAAAAAAGGAGACAAAATAGCACTGTGTGGAAGAAACTCATCCAATTGGGCAGTGGCATTTTTTGGAACACTAACTTATGGAGCGGTAGCTGTAAGCATTTTGCACGAATTTGATAAAGGTAGCGTTGAATACATTGTAGATCATTCTGATGCTAAAGTGTTTTTTGTTGACAAAGCTTTGTATGATAACCTGAATCAAGATAATATGCATAAGCTTGAAACAGTTTGTTTGTTAGACGATTTTTCACTGGCTTATACAACTTCAGAAGAATTAAGATCATTTTTTGAAAATGCAGAGACATTTTTCAAAACAAAGTTTACAAAAACATTTACGGCCAACGATATTCACTTCCATAAAGAGGACAGTGAGGAATTGGCAGTACTCAATTACACTTCGGGTACAACAAGCAGTCCTAAAGGTGTGATGATTCCTTATCGTAGTTTATGGTCGAACACTCAGTTTGCAAATGACAATCTTTCATTTATTGAAGCTGGTGACAACATAGTGTGCATGTTGCCTATGGCTCATACTTATGGCTTGGCTTTTGAAATTCTCAATTCCATATCGATGGGATGTCATATCAATTTTCTAAGCCGAACTCCATCTCCAAAAGTGATTATGGAGGCTTTTGCAAAAGTGAAGCCTAAGCTTGTATTAGCTGTACCTTTAATTATTGAGAAAATTGTTACACGCAATGTGTTTACTGAAATTAATAAACAACCTATTAAATCTCTAATTAAAGTACCCATTGTTAATATCTTTATTCGCAAAAAGATAAAGAAAAAACTAATCAACTTTTTTGGAGGCAATCTAGTTGAAGTAGTTGTAGGTGGTGCAGCTATCAATAAAGAAGTAGAAAGATTCCTGCGATTCATAAACTTCCCATATACTGTTGGTTACGGTATGACAGAATGTAGTCCATTAATTGCTTATGCATATTGGAGCGAATTTAAAGAGCAGTCCTGTGGTCGAATTGTAGATAGAATGGAAGCCAAAATAGATTCAAGCAATCCTGAAAAAGAAGTTGGTGAAATTTTAGTGAAGGGTACGAATGTGATGCTTGGATATTATAAGAACGAAACGGCCACTAACGAAGTAATGCTTCCTGATGGGTGGATGAAGACAGGTGACTTAGGTATTTTAGATAAGGATAACTTCCTATTTATTAAAGGGCGTAATAAGAATTTGATTTTGGGTTCGTCAGGACAGAATATATATCCAGAAGAAATAGAAGATAAATTAAATAACTCTCCCTCTATTTTAGAATCGTTGGTAATAGAAGTAAATTCAAAAATTGTAGCACTTATTGTTCCTGACGAAGATTATATGAAAGAGCAACAAATTGGAAAAGAAGATTATGACTCATTCTTCGATAATGAAGTGAAGCTAATCAATGAAACCTTGCCTGTTTATAGCAAAGTTGCTTCGTTTAGAGTGCAAGAAAAGGAGTTTGATAAAACACCTAAGAGAAGTATTAGAAGGTTTAAGTATCAGGAGTAAATGATCTCTTTTACGCTACTTTTAATATTTTGAATCTAAGTTAATTCAAAAATACCTCCTTACAACAACCTTAATAAAAAAAGAAAGCTTAGAGTAAATTTACTCTAAGCTTTCTTTTTTTATTGAATGTATTGATAATGTTTTCGTTTCAATACATTGTTTTGTAAATTCTCTAATCGTTCATCGATACCAAGAATTCTTCATTGTTCATTGTTCTGCGAAGACGTGTGAGCAAGAAGTCCATAGCTTCTGTTGAGTTCATATCTGCTAAGAAGTTTCGTAATACCCACATGCGCTTAAGCATATCTTCCGATAGTATTAAATCCTCTCTACGAGTGCTCGAAGCTATAATATCAACTGCTGGGAATATGCGTTTGTTAGATAGTTTTCTATCGAGCTGTAATTCCATATTTCCTGTACCTTTAAACTCTTCAAAAATTACATCATCCATTTTAGATCCTGTATCTGTTAGAGCTGTAGCAATTATGGTAAGTGAACCACCATTCTCAATATTACGTGCTGCACCAAAGAAGCGTTTTGGTTTGTGTAATGCATTTGCATCCACACCACCCGAAAGTACTCTTCCAGAAGTAGGCTGTACAGTATTATATGCACGTGCAAGTCTTGTTATTGAGTCTAATAAAATTACTACATCGTGTCCACACTCTACTAAACTTTTCGCTTTGCTAAGAACAATCTCCGCAATTTTCACATGTCTTTCGGCGGGCTCATCAAACGTTGAAGCGATTACCTCAGCATTTACGCTGCGTTCCATATCTGTCACCTCTTCAGGACGTTCATCAATTAATAAGATGATCATATATGCTTCGGGATGATTGTCAGCTATTGCATTTGCTATATCTTTTAGCAACATTGTCTTACCTGTTTTAGGTTGAGCCACAATCAATCCACGTTGTCCAAAGCCAATTGGAGAAAATAAGTCAACAACACGACAAGATAAATTATCATTATGTCCTTTAGTTAAATTGAACTTGCGATCTGGAAAAAGTGGTTTCAAATGATCAAAAGGTACGCGATCTCTAACTTCATTAGGCTTACGACCATTAATCATATCAACCTTTACCAATGGGAAAAACTTTTCACCCTCTTTTGGAGGACGTATTGGACCTTCTACGACATCGCCTGTTTTTAAACCAAACAATCTGATCTGTGATTGAGAAACATATATATCATCTGGCGAGGTCATGTAGTTATAATCTGCTGAGCGTAAAAAACCATAACCATCAGCTATTATCTCTAAAACACCAGATGAGGTTAATATTCCATCAAAGTCATAAGTGGTATCTTTGCCTCTTTGATTTGATTGAGCCTGTGGATTGTTTTGAGCTTGTTGTTGATTTTGTTGTTGACGCTGTTGTGGTTTGCGTTGCAAAGGGGCAGGTGATGTCAAAGTTTCAATAGATGCTTTTTCAGTGCTGGGTTCAACTCTTGCTTCAAATTTTTCAGCTACCTCTTCATCTTCAGCCACTACTGGTGGCAAAGCATTTGCTTGTGCTAAATCATCTTTATCTTGTTGACGTTGTCTCTTAGAACGAAATACAAGTTGCTTTGGTTTTTGTGATTCTTCAGTTTTATCCTCAACTTCATTTTTGTTTTCCTTAGCAACTGTATTCTGTGTGTTTTTATTGTCTTTATGCTGGTTTGAAGATTGCTTTGGTTGCTGTTGAGCTGGTGGAGTGTTAGACTTATCTGTTTTCTCTTCTTGCTTTTTATTCTGTGTTTGTGCAGATGTATCTTGATGCTTTAGTGACTTTTTATCTACAACTTTATTTTGGGGAGCTGCTTGTTTTGTTTCTGCTTTAGGAGGAGCAGGTTTTTTATTGTCTGTTTTGGGTGGGACAGATTGTTTATTATCAGGTTTTTTTTGAGGTGTTGTTTTTTTATTGTTATCTGTTGATGACAAATCTTTCGTGTCCTCTTTTTTTACGTTTTTAGTATTTGTGTTTGTCTTTTTCTTAGGCTGTGTTTTTCTTCGGTCATTATCTTTTTGTTTGTCCGAAGGTGGTGTTGGTTTCTTTTTCTGAGTCTCAGCAATAGCTTGCTCATCCAAGATTTTGTAAATTAACTCTTCTTTTTTATAGGCATCCGGTCTTCGTATGCCCATTTCTTTCGCTAATACGCGTAATTCGGTTGTGAGCTTCTCATTAAGCTCGATGATATTATAAACCATTGTTGTGATAATTAAATAGTTGATGCAATGATCAATTAAGTTTTAGTTTTTTATTTTATATGAATATGTGATAATAAGTGGCTTAGAGGAAACGGCTGCTTTATGTTTTTTAATAAGAAAGAGTTAAAACTGAATGTATGTTTTAGTCATTTATTATATTCAACTATATCCTGATATCTCAATAAGATAACGATATAAATACAGTAAAAATTAAAATAAAGCTTTGAACTCTTCTTACAAAATATTACCTATAGATTTATTATCACAGTAATTGTTTTTCGTAAAAAATGAATTTGAATTTATCAATGAGAACTTGTGTTGTTTTCATCTTTAGTTGGAGATTCAGTCACAAAGATACATCATTTTTAAAAAGATACTAACTTTATATTACTTTATTTCAGTAAACAAGCAATATTTCTCCTTTTTGTGGTCTAAATATAGCCTATCTAATAAAGAATCAGACATATTGAACGCTTCCCGCACGTCTGAAATTTATTCTACTATTCTTTATTGCGTTAATCAACTTGCATATTTAGCTTGTTGGAAACATCTAGACGACGTTCTATCTCCGTTTTATAAATTGATACACGTTTTCTTTCTAATGATTCAGCAACAGTAGATTCATTGAATAATGTCTGTGCAGTAGTAATCCATGTGAGAGAAGTATGAAGTTCATCAAGCATTTCATAGCCTAACGCAATATTGCTTGCAATTTTCGCTTTATCAATTTTCTTTTTAGAAGAGTTATATAAGCTCTGCCATTTGGAAACTGCATCTGCCCATTTTGCCTGCTCTGCAAACTTTTCTGCTTCACGGGCGGTGGATGAATTAAGTGTATAATACCAACGCTCTTGGGTCATCCAGTGAGGAGTTAACACATATGTCATTTTATCAGCAGCATATATTGTTAGATCTTTTAGTGCATGTTCGGCATGAGGAATAACAAATTCTGCATATGCTCTACCATCTGATATATCAAAACCCTCCCATTGTAAACTGTCAGTAAAAAGTACGGTTGGTATTTTCCCTTCCAATGTTGGCAAATATACGCGCATAGTAGATGTAATTTTGCCACTTAATGTAGCATATGGATAGCCTTCTTGAATAAAAACATCGCTCCAATCGCTTGTTACTAGTAATTTATCAAGAGAAACAATTGCATCTGCGCCTGTTTGCTTCTTAAGTTCTTGCATTTTTTCAGGTAATAGTGGTATTTCTTTCCAGTACTCTCTATCTGTTCTTAAAGGTTTATCATGAAGCATTACGACATCGTAAAACTCTTCCTCTCCTAAAAATTGAGCCAGAGCTTCTGTAAAAATAATTGGAAGACTATCAGTTATAACTGTAGCTTTCTCTGATGTAGATCTCCCCAATCTCTTTTCAGTATGCCCCACATCAGATGTTTGACTTACGGCATTATCGACAATTAATAATTTTCTCACATCTTTTGGAAGTGTTACCTGTGCTGCCTCTTGTGTTTGTATTGTCAAGGTTTTCATACCCGAACAACTATTCAGCACAATTGCTCCTATAACTATATATACGAATAATTTAAATTTGTCCATAATAGTTAGAATTCTTATTAGATTTTTTATTAATCACTTATCTATTGTGTTGTGAGGGAGTGTATATATGGTTTCTTCTCCATTAAAATTGAATTGGTCATTCTATTTTTTTTCTGAGAACAGTAGTATTATTATGACCGCACTGTTTAAACAACAAACATAATTAAAATGTTTGCAAACAGGAATAGTTTGAGTATTTTTGTTGAAATTATATAGATATTTTAAATAATCATTAATACCTAAATCGAATATGAGTTTTAATATAATTGTTTTGGCTAAACAGGTTCCTGATACTCGAAATGTAGGGAAGGATGCTATGAAAGCCGATGGAACTGTAAATAGGGCAGCACTACCTGCTATTTTCAATCCTGAAGATTTGAATGCGTTGGAACAGGCTCTACAAATAAAAGACAGCTATCCCGGCACAAAGATCACTATTTTAACCATGGGTCCAGGACGCGCTGCTGAAGTTATTCGAGAAGGATTGTATCGTGGTGCAGATGACGGAGTTTTATTAACTGATAGAGCTTTTGCTGGTGCAGATACTCTCGCCACTTCTTATGCACTTTCTATGGCAGCTAGTAAAATATCCAATTTTGATATTATCATTTCGGGTCGTCAAGCCATTGATGGTGATACAGCACAAGTAGGACCGCAGGTTGCTGAAAAACTGGGAATACCACAAGTAACATATGCAGAAATAATTGAATCTATTGAAGATAGAAAAATTCAAATTAAAAGACGCTTAGAAAATGGCGTTGAAACTGTTTCTGTTACTCTTCCTATTCTCATTACAGTAAATGGTTCTGCTAAAACTTGTCGTCCACGAAATGCAAAGTTGTTGCAGAAATATAAACATGCAAAAACAATTACCGAAAGACAAATTGAGAATATTGACTATATAGATATATACAGTGAAAGACCGTATCTTAACTTAACCGAGTGGGGAGTTGCAGATGTAGATGCAGATATTGCATTGTGTGGTTTGTCAGGTTCACCAACTAAAGTGAAACGAATCGAAAATGTTAGTTTTCAAGCTAAAGAGAACAAAAGACTTAGCGATAACGATGATGATATAAACGAGTTGATGAAAGAGTTGATAGACAATCACACCATTGGATAAACATCTTTGCATTATCAAAAAAAGACAACAATTAATTATGAATAATATATTTGTATATTTAGAAATAGAAGAAGGTAAAGTAGCCGACGTTAGTTTAGAACTACTTACTAAAGGATATAGCTTAGCAAATGAACTCAAATGCAAATTAGAAGCCCTTGCAGTGGGTGATGATTTAGACACAGTTGCTGAACAAGTGTTGCCTTACGGAGTAGATGTTCTACATATCTTCAAAGATGAACGTTTAACCCCCTATACTACACTCCCACATACTTCAATATTAGTAAATCTTTTCAAAAAGGAACAACCTCAAATATGTTTGATGGGAGCAACTATTATTGGTCGCGATTTAGGACCTCGTGTCTCTTCGGCTCTGGGAAGTGGACTTACTGCTGATTGTACTTCACTTGAAATTGGAGGTCACGAAGATAGAAAACAAAAGAAAATTTACGAAAATCTTCTTTACCAAATTCGTCCAGCTTTCGGTGGGAACATAATTGCATGGATTATCAATCCCGATCAACGTCCACAAATGGCTACAGTGCGCGAGGGCGTAATGAAGAAGGAATATGCACCTTTTGTAAATAAAGGAGAAGTAATTGAATATGATGTAAATGACTTTGTATCTGAAGAAGATTTTGCTGTTACCGTAATAGAGCGTCATATTGAAAAATCAAAAGTAAATATTAAAGGAGCACCTATCATTATTTCTGGTGGCTACGGTGTTGGATCTAAAGAAAACTTTGAACTACTTTATGACTTAGCTTCTGTCATTGGTGCAGAAGTTGGTGCGTCACGTGCAGCAGTTGATGCAGGATATGCTGAACATAACAGACAAATTGGTCAAACTGGAATTACTGTTCGTCCAAAACTGTACATTGCTTGTGGTATTTCTGGTCAAATTCAGCATATTGCAGGAATGCAAGAAAGCTCAATCATTGTTTCTGTAAACAATGATAAAAATGCACCTATCAATTCTATTGCCGACTATATAATTACAGGTGATATTGAAAAAGTTATCCCTAAAATGATTAAATATTATAAACAAAACACTAAGTAAGATTTTACAAACAAATGTATTGGAAAGCAGACAAACACAAAGTCTATTTCAATTGTTGCAACACATCTCATTTGCATGCATTGATTTCCAACTAAGTTTATAAATCACTCTTAATAAACAACTAAAACAATGGCAAACTTTTATACAGACACTCCTCAACTGAAGCACCATCTCAATCACCCTCTCATGAAGCGAATTGTAGAACTGAGAGAACGCAACTATCAAGATAAAGATAAATATGACTATGCTCCTATGGATTTTGAGGATGCTATGGACAGTTATGACAAAGTACTTGAAATTGTAGGCGAAATATGTGGCGATGTTATTGAGCCAAATGCCGAAGGGGTTGATCAAGAAGGTCCAAAAGTAATAAATGGACGTGTAACTTACGCACGTGGTACGCAAGAGAATTTAGATGCCGCTCGTAACGCTGGTCTAATGGGAATGGCACTCCCTCGTAGATATGGAGGATTGAATTTCCCAACAGTTCCTTATATAATGGCAGCAGATATAGTAAGTCGTGCCGATGCAGGATTTCAAAACTTGTGGGGATTGCAAGACTGTGCTGAAACATTGTACCAATTTGCAGATGAAGATCAGAAAAGTAGATTTTTGCCCGAAGTAACTAAAGGTGCAACTATGTCAATGGACTTAACTGAGCCAGATGCAGGTTCTGACCTTCAAGCAGTGATGTTGAAAGCAATATACAACGAAAATGATGAAACTTGGTATCTTAATGGCGTGAAGCGATTCATTACCAATGGTGATTCAGACATTCACTTAGTGCTCGCACGGTCTGAAGCAGACTCAACTGATGGACGAGGTTTGTCAATGTTTGTTTACGA
>DATERO010000335.1:0-2833 GCA_035271465.1 Dysgonamonadaceae bacterium
TCGTACATCCAATAGGTAGATTGTTTATTACGCTTAACATCGAAATAGCCATTCTTTTTCACAAAAGAAACATAGTTATCTACCATCTCCCATATTTCAGGAATGCGCAAATCGTAGTATCCCGAATATGTCAACACTTCAGGTGTCCACCCTGATTCAGGAGCTGGGAACAGATGTAATGCATTCTTAAAGTGATTCCTTGCAATATTGGCTTTGCCAATATTGTCGCCATCGGCTTTGTTGATGACAATGCCATCTGCCATTTCCATAATTCCGCGTTTAATTCCTTGCAACTCATCGCCCGTTCCTGCCAATTGGATGAGCAGAAAGAAATCGACCATTGAATGTACTGCCGTTTCGGATTGTCCCACCCCCACTGTTTCCACAAAAATATAATCGAATCCTGCAGCTTCGCACAAAATTATTGTTTCGCGCGTTTTGCGTGCAACGCCTCCCAATGAACCTGCTGAAGGTGAAGGACGAATAAATGCACTTTCCATTACAGCCAAGCGCTCCATTCGGGTTTTATCGCCCAAAATACTTCCTTTGCTCCGTTCACTTGATGGGTCAATTGCTAATACAGCCAATTTCTTTCCTTGTTTAGCTAAATATACACCAAATGAATCAATAGAGGTACTCTTACCAGCACCTGGAACACCAGTTATACCCACCCGAATAGAACTACCAGAGTGAGGTAAACATTTCTCAATGATGGCTTGCGCCAACTCTTGATGATCGGCACGCGAACTCTCTACCAAAGTAACTGCTTGACTCAACACAGTAATGTCTCCCGCCAAAATCTTTTCGACATACTCATCAACTGTATATTTTTTGCGTTTTTGTTTGCCTTTCAGGTACGGATTAATAGTAGGTGGTCTTTCAATACCTTTACTTACATTGAGACCTTGATATTTCGGATCATTTTCGTGGTGTTTCATATTTGATTTTGCGTTAGAGTATAGGCTTTTATGAAAATGCCGAATAAAGCATTATCCGGCATTCCATAACAAACTATTTTAATTGTTTTATCGTGGCTTAGGTATTACGTTTCCTTTGATGGTCAATGTATAAACAGTATCAGGAACATTCGTGTATATCCTAATATTTTTTTGGAATGTACCTGGTCGGAAAGAAGTACTATAAGCTACTTTAATCTCACCTGATTTGCCTGGCAAAACGGGCTCACGTGTGTATGAAGGAGTGGTACAACCACATGATGCAATCACACGTTGAATAACAACAGGACTCTTGCCTGTATTGGTAAATTCAAATTCAGAAACGGCAACTTCCACCTCTTCCTTAATTGAACCGTAATCATGCACATTTTTTTTGAAAGTTACTTCGGGTTTGTTCTGAGCAAACAGTATGCCACTCATCACAATAGTAAGGAGTAAGGTAAGACTTATTTTTTTCATCTGATTATATATTTTATTATCGTTATGCAATCATATATTCGATTGCTATCACTTATTCTTCTTGTTGTCTAACACAAAAATAACAATTCCGTTTAAAACTAACTACTCTTTAACATTAATTCTAACGCCACGTGTATGCGATGTGAACTCCGGTGCATACATTGATTGAATAGTAGTAATACCATTTGAGTAGCTTCCTGTGCGAGTCACAAAAACTCCATATTCAAACACATAAGTGCCACGAGGCAACACATCGAAATAGTAATTGGTAGAAGCATCTTTGGATGTTTGGTAATAAATCACCCGGTTGTGCCACCCAATGCCCGACAATTGATTCACAGGTTCGAACGCAGCGGCTCGCATATCTTTTAGGTGTACAAATTCCATATCTCTATCAGTTCTCACAGTTAATCGCACCACTACTTTATCTCCTACTTTCAATGGACTTGCTTCACTGATTTGCGCCAAATGCTTGCCCGACTCACCCGTCTGCTCTCTGAACAATTCCTTTTTCACATCCAGCGAAGCTGAAGTGCCTTCAATCTTGTCCAAGTCTTCGAAGTATTGCCAGTAGAGTGCTCCCCAAGCGGGAGTGTTTCCTTTTTGTGCAACTTCCACCTTGCCCATATCTGGTTCTATCTCTGTTTTGCTCCACGATTGTTTGAAATAGCCCGTGCCCAGCTCCTTGTTTTCAGGTTCTATCACTTTATTGTTTACAGTTATCACTGTTTCGCCGTCCGATGCAAACCAGTCCGACCCCGTGTTGAGCAATGCATACACAGCATCCATCGTTGCGTGAGTTGACTCCCACAGTTGGGTTTGCTTTTGTTTCAACAACCAGCGCTTCATGTTGTCCATCTCATTATCTTTGGCTCCCACCATGCGGAAAGCTTCCATAATGAATGTATGCACCGACACTGCAGATTGAGACATGAACACCGACGCACGATTATTGGCCCAGTACATTCCCATCTCTTCACTGTTTGTTGCATGTTCGCGATATGATTTCAAAATAGCTTGAACTACTTGCTGCTTTCCTTGCTTTTGCATCAATATTGTAATCAACGAGCGTTGGTATAAGCTGAACTCTGTCCAATTTTTTTCTATAATAGAAGAGTAGAAATCGTTCATCTCTTTCACCTCATCATTTTGTGGATATTGGTTGTACATTGAACGAACATACAAGTACTCCAACTGATAAGTAGAGATAGATTTGGCTTTCTCCCAATCCTTATTGTTCTTCTTCCATAGATTAAACCAGCGCAAAGCCTCAGTATCGATAAACGATATCGCTTTTGCTTGCATAGCACGCACATCATCGGTAAAGGTTGTTGCTTGCAATTGTTGTAACTGATGGAATCCGTACAATATATATTGAGTCATACTCAAGTTGGGACGAAACCCCTTGAACCATGACC
>DATERO010000336.1:0-2673 GCA_035271465.1 Dysgonamonadaceae bacterium
ACAATGGCGATAAAGTTGATGGTTACTTAGAAGAAGACTTTGAATAGTAACTGCAATGAAAGAGAAGTTGTATGTTGAAAAAGTACTTTCCGGCAACACTTCGGCTTTTGCTTATTTTGTAAATACATATCAAGGCATGGCAGTTAATATTGCCTACCGAATATGTGAGAATATGCAAGATGCTGAAGATGTTGTTCAGGAAAGCTTTGTGAAAGCCTACAAGAATTTGCACACGTTTCGTCTCGAAAGTAAGTTCTCTACATGGTTCTATCGCATTGTTTTTAATACAGCAGTTACATTTACAAAATCGAAGATTTGGCTTATTCCTGATGAGGTGGAAAGTGCTGCAAGTAGTGAGTTCTCCGACTTAGACACTGAAAGACAGATTGAGATTAGCGAGACAAGTGAGATAGTTTCTGATGTGCTTAGTAAGATACCAAATGCTTACGGGCTTGTGTTGAGCCTGTTTTATCTTGAGGATAACTCAGTGAAAGAGGTTGCTGAAATAACGGGGTTGAATGATTCGAATATTAAAGTCATGCTCTTTAGAGCAAGAAAAATGTTTAAGGAAATGATTACAAAGAACTATCCCGAGCTTTATAGTGTTGATGATTATAAAATGGAATTGAAATGAAAAAGAATAATAAGCAATTAGACTCAGACGAATTGTGGATCAAATCGATGATGGAGCAGACCAAGAAAGAACCTTCTGAGAATTTGTCATATCGCATAATGCATCAAATCGAAACTGAGAGGGTTTTAGCGGGGAATAAGAAGCAGTTGAGTAAGGATAAAGGAGATGTTTTAATTGATTTGAGAAACATTTTCGGTCTTATGTATCTTGTTCTATTAATTACGGGTATCTCTTTTTACTTACAAGGAGGGAAAGAGGCACTCTTTACTGAAACATTTCTCTGGACGTGTGTCACTATTAGTTCCGTCTTCAGTATATTCTTTTTGATATCAACTGCAGATAACTTACTTCGCAAAAGAAAGACAAAGTTTTAGTCCTCGTTCAGCAGTTGCTCCCTTGCTTTCGATAATAAGTCAGGCGACTCGCCTTGGGGGTATCTTAAATTGAGCGACTTTAGCTTCTCCAATATTATTTCTCCTACAGCCATTCGCGCAAAGTATTTCTTGTCGGCAGGAATAACATACCATGATGCATGTTCTTTCGAAGTGTTTTCCAACATTGCTTGATATGCCAATTGATATTCATCCCACTGTTCACGCGCACGCAAATCATTCGAATTAAACTTCCAGTTTTTATCAGGATTGTCTAATCTTGCAAGGAGTCTTTCCTTTTGCTCCTCTTTCGATACATGCAAAAAGAATTTCAGTATGTGTGTGCCGTTTTGGTAGAGGTGTTTCTCGAAGTTGTTTATTTGTTCGTATCGTTTTTGCCAAAAAACATCATCAATATCATCTACTGAGTCAATACCTGGCAGGTTTTCATTTAATATGAAGCTGGGATTTACCTTTGTTGCCAATACATTTTCATAGTGTGAGCGATTGAATATCTCAATCATGCCTCTTTCGGGCAACGCTTTGTAATGACGCCAAAGGTAATCATGGTCTAACTCCTCTTTTGAGGGTGTTTTAAAGCTATGCACACGACATCCTTGAGGATTGATGCCCGACATAACATGACGGATGACACCATCTTTGCCGGCTGTGTCCGATGCTTGCAGTACAATGAGCAATGAGAATCTATCATCAGCATAAAAGATACGTTGTAGCTTTTTCAATTCGGAAATACTGTTCTTTACCTCCTTCTTTGCCGATTTTTTATCAAAACCACCCGACTCATCTGTTGAATAATCATTCAGGCTGATAGTTTTGTCTTGTGGAACTTTAAATTCTGTGTGTGCGTTGCTCATTTTGTTACTCCTTTTATTGATGATTTTTGTTATCTCAATAGCACTCCTCTTTTATTTTTCAATTCTCACCTTTTAGTATGCTATTGTAAGTGCTATCATTGGTTATTACTTCCATTCCTTTTAAAAAGATATCATCGATGTCATTAATTATTCTGTAAAAAGCAGATGCTTCATATAGATCTCGTGCAATGAGTGCTTTCATCTGAGTGAGGATGATTCGTTGCGACTTATTGAACTCTTCTTCGCTCCATTCAACCTCATCTTTCTCTGCATTCTCTTTTATTTCTTCAATCAAAGAGGATGGAAGAGTATAGTTTTTTTTGAATGCATCTATGGTAGGATATGTTTTTAAAAGCTCTTTCCGGTTATTGTCCACTTCTTTTATGGTAAGTCGGTTTAGGATACCTTTTGCTAAGAGTTGGCGATGAAGCGGAGTTACAATTGTAGTATCTATTGGCACAAATACATCAGGCATTATGCCACCTCCTCCATAAACGGTTCGTTCATTCACAAGTGTTTTATATTTGAGCGAATCTGGGAAGTGTATGCTGTCAGCATTTAGCATTTCTCCATGATTGAAGCGATTTATGAAGTCCATATTGTATGACTCTTTGTCTCCCTCGTTATATGGTTTTTGAATTCCTCTACCTGTAGGGGTAAAGTAGCGTGCAACAGTAAGTCTTATCATTGTTCCATCAGTAAGGGGCAGTTGTCTTTGCACCAATCCTTTTCCAAATGTACGACGACCAACCACTACTCCTCTGTCCCAATCTTGAATAGCACCCGAAACAAT
>DATERO010000337.1:0-4823 GCA_035271465.1 Dysgonamonadaceae bacterium
CCACCACCTGGTCCTGTGTACATTCCACCACCTGGTCCTGTGTACATTCCACCACCTGGTCCTGTATATGCACCACCACCTGGTCCTGTGTAAAGTCCGCCACCTGGTCCTGTGAAAAGTCCACCACCTGGTCCTGTATATCTATCTCTTGGCCACATAAATTTGTCTTTTTTTCTTTATAGTCTTATTTCAAAATAACGCCTAACGTTTTATTTACGCAATAAATATACAACATTCTTAAATACAAAGTTTATAACATTCGTAAACCAATTAACTGTCATTACATATAAATAGGCTATAAGCATTTAAGTTTGTGCAAAACATATAAACAAAAAGATGTAAAAAGAATAGCGTTTACGAATGTTTTGTTATTTTTGTATTAGCAACTATTTAGATAAACAACATGGATATTGAAAAATTACTTACAGAGTTTGAACAAAAACTCATATTACAACGCTACAGCCCCAACTCTATTAGGAATTATAAAAGTGCAGTAAAGAGCTTTCTTGAAATTGCTCAAAAGAAGTTCTCCGATCCAACTGATCTGGACGAATTAATAATTGAAAAGTATGTATTATGGAAAGTTCAGAGGCAAAAGATTGGTAGTTCACATCAACGCATGATTATAGCTTCAATTGATAAGTTTTATTCTTCGATTTATAATAAGAAATTAAATATCAAGCATCTCTATCCTGCTCGTAAATCGTACTCTTTGCCCAATTATCTGACAACAGATGAAGTGAAAAAACTAATTAGAAGTGTGGAGAACATCAAGCACAGATGTATAATTAAACTACTGTATGGATCTGGATTGCGACTAAGCGAACTGCTTAACCTGAAAGTGACTGACATTGATTCCAAAAGTATGATTATCCATATCAAAAACTCTAAAGGCAACAAGGATAGAGTTGTGATGTTGTCTAAAGATCTATTAGAAGAATTGCGCATATACTTTATAAAACACAAACCTGCTGTTTACTTATTTGAGGGTCAGACTCGAGGAATGTATTCCGCAAAATCTGTTCAAATGATTGTAAAAAATGCAGCATCAAAAGCTGGAATCAAAAAACAGGTAACACCCCATACATTGAGACATAGTTTTGCAACCCATCTTCTGGAAACGGGTACTGATATTCGGTATATTCAGCAGCTCATGGGGCACAACTCAATTAAAACAACCGAAAAATATACCCATATTACTGATATCTCTAAATCCAAAATAAAGAGTCCGTTAGATTTACTTTAATTTCGAGAAATTAGTTCCAAAGAACTATTCTTGAGTCCACTCCGAAAAGGCAAACGCTCTACATTTTGCCCCTAAATCCCCTCAAGGGGACTTTGCTAAGTGCTGATAATTAAGCTCTTCCCTTTAGGGACAGAGGGTAGAAAAAGATTAATTATCAGCAATTGCATGTTTTCGGAGTGGACTCATTCCTTATCTAATTAGAATGTAAGCAAAAAACATCCTCTTCACTCCACCCCAAACTCCACCCCCAATGAGTTTCCCATTTCATCCACCACCGTCACTCGATGTTTCCCTTTACTCGGTGATAATTGCATTTGATGCACATCGGACGTTTCACCAATATAATCTCCATCCAAATGCCAATACACAACTGTGGATGGATGTTGATGCGCCAATTCGAAATTGGCTTTACCAATTGAACCATCTAATTGCTTTGGTAATTTGATAGTTGCATTATAATAAGGATAGATAAATTGCATGGGTTGTCCGTTGCCACCTACTACACATTCAGGAGAGAAAGGAGGCAAGGATTGATAATTGGGATTTTGTTGTTGATAATACCATGCCCACGAGGGAGGCAGTACAAACCACGATACAGGCATGATGCCACGCTCGCCAGCACATTGTTGATACACCTGATATTGTCCATCTTGAGAGAGATGAATGCGTTTGTGATATGAACAATTGTTGCCTTGCAACCCTTTGTGCGGAATGAGCAACATGTCGATAGAACTTTCGGGACAATAAGACCCTTGAAGCAAACCGCTTTCGCGACAAATTGCTGCTTCGGTCAACTCTTTGTAGGGAATATCAAACCACGGAGTGACAGGCAACAGATTAAACAAATCAAACATTACTTTTGCAGAGGTGCGAGCACCCGTCAGACCAGGGCGTCCCTCACCACTTGCATTGCCTGTCCAAACTGCCACTAAATAACGAGGAGTAACTCCAACCGCCCACGCATCACGGAAACCATAACTTGTACCTGTTTTCCACGCTATCTTTTGCATCGAAGGGATAGATTGCCAATCAATCTCTTCAGGACGATTAAGGTTGGTGAGTGCTTCCAAAGTCAACCAAGCTGCTCCTGCATTAAAAATGGATGAAGAAGCAGTGCTTTGTTTCTCTTTTTGAGAGGAAGCAATAAAGGTGAAATCTTCTACCTCTGGATAACTTTGAGTGTGAGTATAACTATTTACTGTTCGTGCCATTGTACCGTAAGCATTGGCTACCTCCCACAAAGAGGCTTCTGCACCTCCCAAGATAAGCGAAAGTCCGTAATGCTCAGCCGATTTCTTGAGAGACGAGAGACCTATTTCTTGTAGAAAATGATGAAATTTAGGTACACCATATCTGCGCAATGAAACCACAGCAGGCACATTCAACGAGCGTGCCAATGCCTCATCAGCATGAGCAGCACCATCGTATTGCAAACTAAAGTTTTTGGGTGCAAACCCATTAATATTAATAGGGACATCGGGCAACAACTCTTGGGGCAACATCGCCCCCTCTTGCAACATGGCGCAGTATAAAAAAGGTTTCAGTATGCTTCCTGTGCTTCGCAATGATTGAATAACATCTACCTGATTACCTGAAGTTTTATTATCGAACTGAACATTCCCACTATATGCCACCACTTGATTGGATTCAAGATCAACAACAAGCGCTGCCAAATTGCGTATTCCATTTTGCGAAAACTCCCTATTCCATCGATTTAGCACCTCTTCTGTTTGTACTTGTAACGACTTCCTCAAGGTAGTTTGTACATGCTGTCCTGGTTGTTGCAAATAGATTTGCGTGACCAAATGCGGAGCTAACTGTGGAAGTGCAAGAGGATGATCTGGCAAAGGTTCATCCAATGCCAATTGGTAATCGGTCTCTTTAATAATTAGCTTATCGTATAATCTTTTAATCAGCCTGTTCCGTTTTTGAAGAAGCGCATCTCTGTTCTTTCCAAAATGCATAAGCGAGGGAGCATTAGGCAAAACAGCCAATGTGGCAGCCTCAGCCCAGGAGAGAGAAGCTGCATCATGACCAAAATATCGCCA
The DNA here is from genome assembly GCA_035271465.1 of Dysgonamonadaceae bacterium. GTDB lineage: Bacteria > Bacteroidota > Bacteroidia > Bacteroidales > Dysgonomonadaceae > UBA2632. The sequence continues at coordinate 3,295 of DATERO010000337.1, forward strand.
CGATGCTGCATCAATGCCCACCACATTGCCTCCCATGGGAGCATGCGAAGCATATAAAGCAAGAATGCTATTCTTGGAATGAGTAAGCTCCAATCGGGTTGCCCAGATAAGTTCGATTAGCTTCTCGAAATAGGTCCGTTTCTCATTGCGCATCAATCGCACGGTCTGCATGGTGATGGTGCTGCCTCCACTCACCACTTTTTTGGCTTTCACATTTTGCACAAATGCGCGAGCAATTGACAATGGATTAACCCCGGGGTGATACCTGAAGCCCCTGTCTTCAAATTGAATGAGACATGTTGCATATTTATCGGGAACGTCAGCTGTTGGCGGGAACCGCCATTGTCCATCTTCCGAAATGCGCGCTCCTAATAATTCATCATCTTGATCAGATACTAAGGTGCTATAGGGTGTATCGAAAAGAGTAGAGGGTAAACAAAACATGTACCATATCAGCAAGGCAAGAATCGTGATGATCCCTGCCTTTTTCTTTGTGGTGAGTTGATTGATATGATCTTTTATCCTTCCCAAAATTGAATGTTACTAAAATAGTTGAAGTGTTATTGTTGAAAATTATAAAAGTAAAGCTTTACGATACATAATCAACTACTAAGCTACACATTTGCCACATATCCACATCATAAAATTGCATTCTTTTTTTACTTCAACAGTTACAACTTTAAACAGCAGTGGAACTGTGTGTTCGAATAAAGGCTACTAAAATATGGATACTGGTTTATACTATTGTTGTAAGTCCAGATTATTTAGAAATAAGGTAATAAGCTTTGATTAGTTGTAATTTATAACGGTTATAGGGTTTGGATAGGGGTTGAACCTTATGAACTTTGTCGTTCAGATGCAACTTTGACTTGCAAAGTTACTAAATCATGTTTTTGATGATGTTAGCCACATCATTCACTCAAAATACAAGCTTTACTTGATGCAGTATAGACAAATCGTTGATTCAAAATGCAATCAACTGAGTTAAAGCATCAAACGAAAGAAAACTAAGCGATTATGCAAGATGAAACATACATTTATTTAGTGCATTCTCTGTTCAGCTTCGAGAAACATACCGTTTGATAGTTCATCTATCAATCATGCAGATGCAAAGATACGCATGTAATCGCTTCTTACCCCTTCCTTCAATGAAAGCATATAATATTTTAGCCCAAATATGGTTTAATCAATAAATTGATATGAATTGGAGAGAATAAAGTGTTTCTACATTCAATTAAAGACATTTGCAATATTTTTAGCAACGACTATAATGATTGTAGCAACTAAAAAGTGTTTTCTGAATATAAAATTACTATTTATGAAGCAAAATAATATTTTCCGTTAGGTAATTTGCGATTGAAGGTGCAGCGGAGGGATTTCTACTTCGAAAACCACGATTTTTTAAGCAGAAATAATGATTTAGAGCGCTCCATCACGATGGTCGAAAATATTTTTATATTTTACTTAGAGTCATCATGATTTCCCCCACTAAAAACCTAAAAATTGTATCTTGACGAAGGGATAAAGGT
>DATERO010000338.1:0-5156 GCA_035271465.1 Dysgonamonadaceae bacterium
CTTTTATAGTGCCGATCCTGCTAATGATTACTCGGTCGTTTTGGAAGGAATAACACAAGCAGGGGAGATTTGTAGATATGAAGGGGTAATCAAACGAAACTAGTTATCGATTGATCTTTCTCAGATGCTTCTTCAAAATATTACATGCTGTTTTGAGAGAACTATACTTGAGTTTTATAATTAGAGTATTTATAACATTTCTTACTTCATTTGGTAACAAACTGACTTTATGTTACTATTGAGTGCTTCTATATAATTCAAAAGGAGCATCTGGCACTTTAAAACTATTTTCACAATCTCATTTAAGTAGTCAAATAAATAAATTGTTATGTTTAATCCTCAGCTATTACTCAAACAGTGATTAAAGTTATAGCGGAGGGTAAGATTCTTGTTTTTATATTAAAAAAATCATTATCTGCTCTAGATAACCTCATAAACTTTGATGTAAATCCATTTCTATCCTCCAATTCGACTCTAATGTTTGCAAAAGTACTTTATTACCCTCCGCTGAGATTAAAATCTCGATTGGAGAGGCAGCGGAGGCTATATTTGTTGTTTTCTTTACAAAAAACTTCTTTTTTACACTGCATAAGTTGAAACGTCATTAATTTCGATGCAATCACACCTAATTTTCCATTTTCATCTTCGTTGAGATGCTTTTTTAGCCTCCGCTTGTCTTCCAATCTCGATTTTAGTCCCAGCAGAGCATATTCGATCCTTTATTTTGGGTTTTTCCAATAAATACAGACAGAAAATGATGTGTCTGCATAAGATTAGTTGATCTGATCATTACGCATAGTTCTCATTATAAATAATTCTATCAAATACTACGATAAAGTAGGAACATCTATAGAAAATCTCTTCTCTCACACATCCTATTATTCATAATCATTAATAGATTGTATTCCCATTATTTTCATTAATTTTGTAGAAACACATCATATTTCAATGACACCATTCTTATATCGCGTAGCGCAAACTTTTTACAACCAATATGGCGACAAGCTTCACCAACACACATTTGTTTTTCCAAACAGACGGGCGGGCTTATTTTTCCAAAAGTATTTGGCTGAAATAGCAGATAAACCACTTTTTTCTCCACAGGTAATAACCATCAATGAGTTCATTGAGCAACTATCTCCCTATCAATTGGTGGATAGGATAGAGTTGTTAGTATTGCTTTATGACCATTTTATTGCCCTGAGTAAATCGGATGAGTCGTTCGATGATTTTGTTTACTGGGGCGAGATGCTGTTGAGCGATTTTGACGATGTGGATAAATATATGGTAGATGCCAAACAGTTATTCACGAACGTGACCGACCTAAAGTCGATTGATGACCATGCTACCTACCTCACCGAGACGCAAATTGCTGCCATTCGTCAGTTTTGGACCAACTTTATGCCGTATGAGGAGAGCAATACAAAGAAAGAATTTATGGAAACATGGCAAGTGCTGTTTCCTCTCTATGAGAAATTTCGAAAAGTATTGCAAGATAAAGGCCTGGCTTATCAAGGAATGATATACCGAGATGTGGCCGAGCGCGCTAAGAACAAAGAAACCATCAATCTCCCCGAAGGGGAAATAGTGTTTGTTGGACTGCATGCGCTTTCTACGTCTGAAATAAAACTGCTGCAATATCTAAAGACAAATGGAAGTGTAGATTTCTATTGGGATTATGAATCTCCTTTTTTAGATGATCCCACCAACAAAGCATCGGTGTGGGTGGAGCGAAATAAAACACTATTTCCTTCGAAACATACAATAGAGTCATCCCGTTTTGATGACAAAATCAATATTGAGATCATGGGAATTCCATCAGGAGTGGGACAAGCCAAACATGCTACTTCAATTTTGAATCAGTTGATTGAAGATAGGAAAATCCCCAATCCATCGCAGGCAATTAACACTGCAGTGGTTCTTCCCGACGAGAGTTTATTGCTACCCGTGCTATATTCCGTACCCGAATCTATTGGTAAAATAAACGTCACGATGGGATATAGCCTGACACACTCTGCCATTTCTGGATTGATAAAGTATCTGGCAGATGCACAAAGGAAAGTACGCATCATTGACGGTCAGCAGCACTATTACTTCAGATATGTAATATCGTTGTTGAATAACTCTTTGGTTAAGATTGCTGTGAAAGGAAAGGGTGAGGAGCTAAAAGCAAACATTCTTGCCAACAATCAGGTAATGGTGCCAGAGAGTGAGTTGCAATCGCATCCATTACTACAATTTATTTTCCGTCCCATTGAAAACTGGCAAGATATTTCCGCCTATTTGAAGCTCGTTCTAACCTCAGTCTATGGCTATCTCACCAAAGAGAAGCAAGAAGATAAAGAAACAGAAACAGAAGAACAGAGCCACGATGTAGAATCGATGGATTTGGAGCGTGAATTTGTAGTGCAATACTATAAAACCATCACTCGCTTGGAAGAAACGCTAAAAGAAGCCACCGTCTCGATGACTTTTGATACTTATTTTAAACTGCTGGATCGTTTGGCACTATCCCTGAGTGTTTCATTTAGCGGCGAGCCGCTTTCGGGATTACAAATTATGGGGGTGTTGGAAACGCGGGTGCTAGATTTTGAAAACATCATCATATTATCGATGAACGAGGGGGTGTTTCCACTCAAAAAAGCCTCCAATTCTTTTATACCTTACACCTTGCGAAATGGCTTTGATATGCCTACTTACGAATTTCAAGATAGTATCTTTGCATATCACTTCTATCGCATGATATCACGTGCCAAAAATGTGTATCTGCTTTACGATACTCGTTCGGAAGGTTCGCAATCGGGCGAGGTAAGTAGGTATTTCTATCAAATAAAGTACCTCTATCCCGAGAGGTTCAACTTGAATGAACGACTTTTCACTTACCAAGTGAAGGCTCCTCAATCGGAAGCAATAGTTGTGAACAAAACTGAGATTGTTTGTAACAAACTGAAAAAGTTCTTAGCTGGTGGTGAAAAAGCATTGTCTGCCTCATCATTCAATAATTATATCGACTGTCCATTACGCTTCTACTTGATGCACGTAGAAGAACTTTTGGAAGAAGAAGAGGTGGAGGAATCAGTTGAACATGCTATTTTTGGTTCTATCTTGCATATGATTATGCAAATTATATATGACCGTTACAAAGGAAAAACAGTAACTGCTTCGGCTCTAAACGAGATACGAAAAAATGATGCATTCCTTACAAAAATGTTGGAGGAAGCATTTGCTGAGTTATATGCTAAACAACCTGATAGACCAAAACCTCTGAAAGGGAACAACTATTTGGTGGGAGAGACCTTGCGCAATTACATCAAACAGGTGCTAAAGATAGATGCACAATTAGCACCATTTGAATACATTGATTCGGAGATGCGATTTAGAAAGCAACATAAAGTAAATGACAATTTGACGGTAAACTTCAAAGGGAGCATTGATCGCATTGATATGATAAATGGAACTACACGCATTATTGATTATAAATCGGGTACTGGCGATCTGAATTTTAAAGAGATGGAGTTTCTATTTGACTCCTCGAGAGACAAACGACCTAAACCTATTCTGCAAGTATTTATATATGCGTTCTTTTATAATATGATACATCCAGGTAAGCTATTGTCACCTGGGATTTATTTCTTAAGAACCTCGTTCCAGAATTTCTCCTCTACTGTTACGTACGACAAACATGAAATAAACGATGCAACGGTTTACTTCGATGAGTTCGAAGCACTGTTAAATGAGAAGGTTGAGGAACTATTCAACAAAAATATTCCGTTCACACAAACTGAGAATCCAAAGAATTGCGAGTACTGTCCGTTTAAAGATTTATGTGGGAGGTAAACAATTATTTGTTGTGGAGTCTCTTTTGATCTGTTTTATTCTTTACACTGGATACTAATAACTCATAGGTGGCACACACCATAAAAAAACCCCGAAGCAAAGCTTCAGGGCATATTGTTTTTCTTATAAAGACACTAGATTAATCAAGCTTATCCTTAATCTTATCTACACCATCGCCAACAAAGTTTCTCACTTCATCCCATGCTTGCTTAATGCCATCTGTAGCTTTCTTATATGAATTAGCCACATCTGATTTTACTTTTTCCCAACCATCTTCTGAACTATCCTGCGCCTTAGCAAGTTGGATCTTGAAATCATCTCTGTTTTTCTCAAGAGTAGCTATGCTCTTTTCGTACGACGCACGTGATTCTGCTGAGATGTTATCTCCAGCATTTTTCAATTCTTCTTTCAATCTATCAATTTCGCGGTTCAGATCGTCCAACTTTTCGTTGGCATCTTTCACAAACTTGTCCTTTTGAGTGTAAGTGTAGTTGTTGAAGTCATGCATTTCTTCATGTGCTTCTTCTCTAAACTCTACTACATCATCATTTATGTCTTCTCTTACTTCTTCTTGTTTGGTTTTATTTGTGCAAGAAGCCAACACAAAAACTGATGCAAATGTAAGTACCAATCCTAATAATTTTCTTTTTTTCATAATCATATGTTTTTGTTAGACTTTGAATAGGTATAACAAATTGTTAATTACAATTGTTCTAATACAATGGTGATTACATTAACAAAATGATTGAAGTAGTGGAGATACACAACAACTTTAAGATTCAATCATCTTTAAAAAAGTCTCTTCATCGATAATTTCTACACCTAGCTTTCTCCCTTTTTCTAGTTTCGCAGGTCCCATGTTTTCACCCGCAAGGATATAGTCAGTATTCTTTGAAATAGAGCCTGTATTCTTTCCTCCGTTCTGGATGATCATGGCTTTGTATTCATCACGCGAGTGAATTGAAAACACACCGCTTATGACGATTGTTTTTCCCTCCAGTTTATTGGTTTGTGCGGCTAAGGTGTCTTCGCTCAAACTGAACTGTAGCCCGTATGACACTAATCGAGATACTATGTTCATGTAGGTTTCGTTAGCAAAGAAATCAATCACGCTTTGCGCTATACGTTCGCCAATTTCGTCCACATCCATCAACTCATCTAATGTGGCTTTGCTAAGCAACTCGATAGAGGAAAAAGCATGAGCCAATTTAACTGCAACTGTTTCGCCCACAAAACGAATACCTAATGCAAACAGCACACGCTCATAAGGCACTAGTTTAGACTGAGTAATGCTTTCTAATAAATTATTGGTACTAGTT
>DATERO010000339.1:0-8078 GCA_035271465.1 Dysgonamonadaceae bacterium
GTAATTCGTAATTCGTAATTATTTAACCCTTGTCCCTTGTTACTATAAAAAACCTAACAGCTAATATCTAACGCCTAGCACCTAATAGCTAATACCCAACACCTAATAGCTATTCCTCTTGTCTCTAACTTTATTTACTCAAACTTAGTAATCGGTGATAACTTATTTCGCTCCAATACATGCAGTTGAATTTGCTCACCCATTTTAATCCCTTTTTTACTTAAATGTCTTTCTACTGTTTGGTAGGCTAATTCGGGTGAGTTATTATCGTCGCTGAGATGACACAGCCATATATTGCGAAGATGACTTTTGTGATTTTGGGCAAGAAACTCAGCTGTTTGTCTGTTGCTGATATGTCCCCGTCCTGATGTGATTCGTTGTTTGAGGTGGTAAGGATAGTTGCCTGTGCGTAACATCTCTTCGTCATAGTTGCTTTCGATGATGAGATGGTGAGCTTTTAGTAAATACGGGATCATTTCGTCGGTTAGTTGACCAATGTCTGTGGCAAGGGTCATTTTGTGATTACCAAATTCTATATAATAACCAGAGTTGTCATTACTATCATGAGGTACATCAAATGCTGTAAATCGGAAATCCTCGATTTGAAATGGTGCACCTTTTTCGATGGTTCGTCGCGATGCTCCAATATCATATTTTATTAAACGATGCACACTGATGGCATGGTGCACTTCTTTGGTGGCGAAAATAGGAATTTTGTGGCGATGAGCAAGTGTTCCAACGGATTTGATATGATCCATATGGTCGTGAGTTATAAGTATGGCGCGAATATGTTCGAAATCGTAACCATGCTCTTGCAAACGTTTGCGAATGGTGCGAACACCAATGCCTACATCAATGAGAATGCCATAGTCGCCATTCCCAAAAAAATAGCAGTTGCCACAACTACCACTGCTAAGACAGAAAAATGTATATTGATTGGATGAGAATAAATTGTATTGCATATATAAGACAAAGGTAGGAATTTAATTGAAATTTGAGAAGAACAGAATGAGGGTTAGTTAATATCTGCTTAGTAGTGATTGGTTGGTAAAACAATATCAATTGTAGCAATCAACAATTAGTCTATCAGCTACATATCCGCTCCGTTAAGCATATTACTATCAAATAACGGCTTTTCTCTTTTATAGTTTAAGTATAATCATCTATCCGACATAATTAAAAAGAAAAACTTATATATGGTAATTTACCATTTGCGAATCTTAAAGCATGATTTTCATTAATCATTTACTATTAACCTTTAATTATTGATCAATAATTTCTAATTAATTGTACTATACGCCACAAAATCATTACATTTGCACTTTAAAATAAATTTAGGTATATTACTTATTACATCTATGATCAAAATAACATTTCCCGATGGTTCTGTAAAAGAACTTGAAAAGGGAGTCACTGCATTGCAAATTGCAGAAGGAATAAGCAGCAGATTGGCAAAAGAGGTTCTTGCTGCTACTGTAAATGGCGAGACTTGGGATTTGATGCGCCCGATTAACCAGGATTCTACTATAAACTTATTGAAGTGGGAAGATGATGAAGGAAAACATGCCTATTGGCACTCTTCTGCTCACTTGATGGCAGAGGCATTGCAAGAATTATATCCAGGAATAAAATTTGGTATCGGACCTGCCATTGAGAATGGTTTTTACTATGATGTTGATCCTGGTGAAGGTGTAAGCATTAAAGAATCTGATTTTCCGGCAATAGAGAAAAAGATGCAAGAGCTAATTGCTCGTAAGGAAGATATAAAGCGTGAAGACATATCGAAAAAAGATGCTCTGGAATATTTTGGAGACAAAGATGAGAACTACAAAGTGGAACTCATTGAGGAATTGGAGGACGGAACAATAACAACATATACGCAGGGTGACTTCACGGACTTGTGTCGTGGGCCTCACTTACCTAATACTTCATATATAAAAGCAGTGAAAGTATTGACTGCTGCCGGCGCATACTGGCGTGGTGATGAAAGTCGCAGACAGTTGACGCGTTTATACGGAATTACTTTTCCGAAAAAGAAGCAATTGGACGATTATTTGGTAATGCTGGAAGAGGCTAAAAAGCGCGACCATAGAAAAATTGGTAAAGAGTTACAGCTATTTGCATTTTCTCAGAAAGTGGGTGCAGGCTTACCATTGTGGTTGCCAAAAGGAACACAATTACGTCTTCGATTGGAAGATTTTTTGAAGAAAATTCAACTTCAGTTCGATTATGAGCAAGTGATGACCCCACATATTGGAAGTAAAGAACTGTATGTTACATCTGGGCATTATGCCAAATATGGAAAAGATTCATTTCAACCTATTCATACTCCTGATGAGAATGAAGAATTCTTGTTGAGACCGATGAACTGTCCTCATCACTGTGAGATATATAAAGTGATACCTAGGTCGTATAAAGATTTGCCATTTCGCTTAGCTGAATTTGGAACGGTTTACAGATATGAACAAAGTGGTGAGCTACATGGTTTAACACGTGTACGCGGTTTTACCCAAGATGATGCTCATATATTCTGTACTCCAGATCAAGTGAAATCGGAATTCTTGAAAGTAGTGGATATTATTTTCATTATTTTTAAAGCTTTAGATTTTGAGAACTTCGAGGCTCAGATATCATTGCGTGACCCGGATGATAAATCAAAATATATTGGAAGCGATGAGAATTGGGATAAAGCTGAGCGTGCTATTATTGAAGCGTGCGAGGAAAAAGGATTGAAAACTACTGTTGAGCTAGGCGAGGCTGCTTTTTATGGTCCTAAACTTGACTTCATGGTGCGTGATGCACTGGGACGTCGTTGGCAATTAGGGACTATTCAAGTGGATTACAATTTGCCTGAACGTTTTGAATTAGAATATACAGGAGCTGACAATCAGAAGCATAGGCCAGTGATGATTCATCGCGCACCATTTGGTTCTATGGAGCGATTTATTGCTGTGTTGATAGAACATACTGCAGGTAAGTTTCCTTTGTGGCTCGCTCCTGATCAAGTAGTGATATTGCCTGTGAGTGAAAAGTATAATGATTATGCTCATTCTGTAATGAAGTCACTCAAGCTATTGGATATTCGTGGCGAGGTGGATGACAGAAACGAAAAGATGGGTCGTAAAATTAGAGATAATGAGCTTAAACGTATTCCTTATTTGTTGATTGTTGGCGAAAGGGAAGAAGAAAGTAATGAAGTCTCTGTTAGGAAACAAGGTGAGGGTGACAAAGGAAGTATGAAAGTAGATGCTTTTGCTGAAGAAATCAAAAAAGAGATAGAACAGATGCTTAATAATTAAAATAATCTGTTATTTTTGTACTTTTATCGTACACAAGAAGTTAGTCGAGAAATACTCGATGACTTATATTAATAACATTCAAAAAAACAAATTTTTACCGTTCTCGAAAATTGCTTTGTATTTAAAATAAATGATTAAAGCTAATTAGAGATAATATTCAATTAATGAAGTATAGAAACCAAAGAGATACAAGAGAATTACATCGGATCAATGATAGAATCCGAGTACCCGAAGTAAGATTAGTAGGCGACAATGTAGAGCAGGGTGTATATCCTACAAGAGAAGCATTAAATATGGCAAGGGATTTAGACCTTGACTTAGTGGAGATCTCTCCAACTGCAAAACCGCCTGTTTGCCGTATTATGGACTATCAAAAGTTTGTTTATCAACAAAAGAAAAAGCAGAAAGAGCAGAGAGCCAAAACTGTTAAAGTTGTTGTTAAAGAAATTAGATTTGGTCCACAAACTGATGATCATGACTATGATTTCAAGTTGAAGCATGCAAAGGGTTTTTTGGAAGATGGTTCGAAAGTAAAAGCTTATGTTTTTTTTAGAGGCCGTTCGATTATTTTTAAGGACCAAGGTGAAGTTTTGCTTTTGCGTTTTGCTAGCGACTTAGCTGATTATGCAAAGGTGGAACAATTGCCACAACTGGAGGGTAAGAGAATGATTATAATGCTCTCGCCAAAGAAAGCCCCAGGTTCACCTAAAAAAGAAAGCCCAAAGAAGGCAAATCCTAAAAAAACATCAGCAAATTCTGGTGAAACAAAACCAATCGCTACTGAAACAGATTCGAGTTCTAAAGAAAATTAGTAGCGTGGGGAAGCTTTTTTAACTGAAAGTTAGAGACGGATAATTAATAATTGAATATTAATTGTTATCTTTGCACACTTTTTCTAAGGAAAATGTGAAAGTTTTGTGATGTACTTATCAATGTATCGAGATATAAGTAATTGATAGTTTACTATTATTTTTATTTTCGGCAACAGATATATATATCAGATACGATAGAGACATTAGAGGGATAGAGAAAATATTTACAAAATAAAGAAAGTAAAACAAATGCCAAAAATTAAGACTAATTCCGGTGCTAAAAAGAGGTTCAAACTTACCGGAACAGGAAAAATCAAAAGAAAGCACGCTTTCAAAAGTCACATTCTGACTAAAAAGTCCAAGAAACGTAAAAGAAATTTAACGAAAACAGGTCTTGTACATAAAGCAGATACAAACAATGTGAAGCATATGTTGGGTTTGAAGTAACCACAACGAGCGAGTTTTTTTAATTTGATTTAATAACAGGATGTATGCACTAAAGAGTCTTGCAAGACAGGAACGCTAACATTCAAAATAAATAAACATTATGCCAAGATCAGTCAATCATGTTGCTTCGCGCAACCGCAGAAAAAAAGTTCTAAAATTAACCAGGGGTTACTTTGGTGCACGTAAAAACGTGTGGACAGTTGCAAAAAATACGTGGGAAAAAGGTTTGACCTATGCGTATCGCGACCGTAAAAACAAAAAGAGAACATTCCGTGCTTTATGGATTCAGCGTATTAATGCTGCTGCCAGAGTGAATGGGACAACTTATTCTCGTTTGATGGGTGCATTGCACAAAAATGAAATAGATATTAACCGTAAAGTTCTTGCTGATTTAGCAATGAACCATCCGGAAGCTTTTAAAGCTATTGTAGATAAGGTAAAGTGAAATTGACTTTAGATTACAAATGAAATAAAAAAAGGAGATTTCCCAGTTAGGAAGTTTCCTTTTTTTATGGTATCTAGCTATCGATTTTAGATAGTCAGGTGTTAGCTGTAAAGCTATTTATTTGAGTAAAGAGCAGTTTTATTAAAAGATATAGTATAGGTAGCGTTTATATTTATTATTGCAAAGCTGCGTTTTTTCGAAATAAGGTAATAAGGTTTGCATTGTGGTAATTTATAGCGTGTTACTAACGTTTGGAAAAGGATTGAATCTTATACAGAGTAATTCAATTTGAATTGCAAAAGTGATAGAGAAGCAATAGTATTAATCAAATCAACCTAAAGTAAAAGAGTTAGGGAAACCTTAGTAACAGAGACTAACTGTTCTCCACCAACCTTATTAATATTATTGCTTGTGAAAGTTTAAAAATAAAATAGGTGGATAAACGGGGTCAGCTGTAAAACTATGTGTTTGAGTAGAGGATAAGTCTATTTAAAGATGAATGCTAGTTTATACTATTGTTACAAGTTTAGATTATTTAGAAATAAGGTAATAAGGTTTGAGTTCTTTTAATTTATAACGGTTACTAAGGTTTGGATAGGGGTTGAACCTTATGTAGAATAATTCAATCTGAATTGCAAAAGTGATAATGAAGCAAGAATATTTTTCAAATATAACCTAAGGCTGAATGTTAGGAAAACCTTAGTAACAAAGGCAAATCGCTCTCTGAAAACCTTATTACCCTATTGGTATTCTTGATTATAACGCTCTTATTCCCGCTCGAACCAATTTGTAATCGAGGTATTGCGAAGCTAAAAGTAATTCAAAAAAAAGTATCGCTCTCGCAACACACGCTTTACAAAAACGTGCGAGCGGATAGTGGTTTTCCTTGGTGTTGTATGTATTGATTCATCTGAACACATAATTTTACATGTGATCCGATAAACGGTTACACCTTAAGTGTTGCTTGTATTTATTTATCTAAACACATAGTTTTACTGTATGTGTGTTCTCTAATATATTGTGCATGTTAATGTGCTTGAACTAACAAAGAAGAACTTAATTGAATGAAAACATATTTGATTGAAGAGAAAGAACAAGTTGAGAGAATTATAAAAACTGAACAAATTTGCTGTGTGGGCTTTTCGGATAAGGATTGTATTCCTTACGTTTTGCCAATGAATTACGGTTATGAAGATGGTGTTATTTATCTACATTCTGCACCCCAAGGAAAGGCTATTCGTATTTTAGAACATAATCCCAATGTTTGTATTACTTTCTATACACAACCTAAACTTATATGGCAGCATCCTGATGTTGCTTGTAGCTATAGAATGCAATCGGAAAGTGTTGTTTGTAATGGCATAGTGGAGTTTGTGGAAGAGTTTTCAGAAAAAGAGAGGATTTTGAATATCATTATGCGACAATATATAGATAAGGATTTTAAATACTCTGAGCCTGCAGTAAACAATGTGAAAATATGGAAGGTGACGCTTGATTCTGTTACTGCAAAAAAGTTTGGAGTGAGACCTACAAGAGCATTATTCAATAGATAATTTATAGTCATTTTTTATTTTTAAGACTGTAGGATTAAACGTATTGTTTAAACTTTTATCAAAGGTTCGTTGTTCATTACTAATTGAACAGCGTTTAATCGCGATTTTTTAATTTAAAGACAATAAGAATGAATGTAATGAAGAAAATTAGTATAACCCTTTCTTTGATCCTATTTACGTTGGTGATATATGCTGCAAAGCCAGATGCAAAAGAAGCAAAGCCAATTGAATTAACTGAATCTGTATTTATAGAAAAAGTACATGATTTCGTGAGAACTCCTAACGAGTGGGCTTATAAGGGTGACAAACCTGCAATTGTTGATTTTCATGCCACTTGGTGTGGTCCGTGTAAACAGCTTGCTCCTACATTGACTGCATTAGCAGCTGAATATGGTGATGACATTTATATCTACAAGGTAGATGTAGATAAAGAACCTGACATTGCTCGTGCTTTTGGTATTAGAAGTGTGCCATCGTTATTGTTTATACCTCACGAAGGTCAACCTCAGATGGGGCAAGGGAATATTCCAAAGGAAAGTCTGAAAAAAGTAATTGATGAGTTTATGTTGGGTAAAGAGCCAACTGAGTAAAAAAAACAATCGATAAATGCTAATATCGAGCTTGCAGAATCCTTCTGTAAAGAACCTGATAAAATTAAATAAAGCGCGCGAGAGGAAAAATCAAAACCTTTTCGTTATTGAAGGCGCAAGAGAATTATCGCTGGCTTTGGCTGGCGATTATTCTATTAAAGAAGTATATGTATGTGAAGAGCTTTTTGCTACATCACGTTATCCAAATGTTTTAGAAGGATTTCCTTCCGAAAGGATCATTTATATCTCAAAGCAAGTATTTGATAAAATAGCTTATCGCACTACTTCAGATGGATTAGTTGCTTTGGCACAACCAAAGTCTCACGCCATTAGTAATCTCGTATTGACTAATAATCCATTTATTATTATTTTGGAGGCTGTTGAGAAACCTGGCAACTTAGGTGCTATATTGCGTACTGCAGATGCAGCTGCTGTTGATGCAGTCGTTATTTGTGATCCGCAAACAGATTTGTATAACCCCAATGTAATACGATCTAGTGTGGGCGGACTGTTTACAATTCAAACTGCTGTTTGCTCAACAAATGAAGCAATGAAATGGCTGATTGAGAATTCCATTAATTCATTTGCTGCCGAATTGGATGCAGTAGACTTTTATCAGGATATAGACTTTCGTAGTCCGTCAGCAATTGTCATGGGTACAGAAGCTGAAGGGCTAACTAAGACATGGCTCAATTATGTTACGAAACGTATAAAAATTCCAATGAGAGGGGAGATTGATTCATTGAATGTATCTGTTTCAACAGCAATACTTACATTTGAGGCGATGAGGCAGAGAGGATTCTGATTTAGTTTCTTTTCAGTGTAAAGCTATAAGTTGGACGAGACAAAAAATATAATTAAAAAAAACACCTATAATAAATAGGTGTTTTTTTAATTATATACGATCATCTAATAAACTTGGAGCTGTGATT
>DATERO010000340.1:0-5725 GCA_035271465.1 Dysgonamonadaceae bacterium
TAGGGCAATATCTATTGATGCCTTTGCTGCACAGTTTTTTTTATCAACATTATCCACATATGTAATAATTTCATCTAAATGAGTTGGATCATTGAATTGAGACAGGTCAACTTTCTTAAGAAACTTAATTACCGATGATTGTGTTTCCCCTAAATAGGGTGGGAGAGATGCTTCACCATATCCAACCAGCCCATCATGTTCTATGCGAGTAATTATAATGGGTGTAGTGTTTCTTGAATTACCAGAAATGGTGAAAACATGCTTTAATTGTAAATCGTAAGGTGTCCAAGTAAGCTTCATTTTTATTGATGTTTTAATTGTTACTTCAAATATAAAAAGAATGGGTTTGTGGTAATCGTCTCTATACCAGAACTACCTTCATAACCTATATACCGCATGGTGCGAAGATAACGATTTGTGTTAAACTCATCATATAAACTATCGTTAGGGTCAAAACTGCTGATATGGACATTTTCAGAAGCATGAATAAACCTCTTATTGCCTATATAAATTCCAACGTGAACTACTTTCTCATCGAATCTATTCTCCCTGTTCTTTTCTCCAAAAAAGACTAAATCACCTTTTTGTAGAGCATCAAAATTTCCAATGGTATCAATTTCAACACCATGTTTTACTTGCTGAGAAGCATCACGCATAATAATTATACCATGCAGGAAAAAGACCAACTTAACGAGTCCGCTACAGTCTAAACCCTTTGATGAGGTGCCACCCCACACATAGGGAATACCCATAAATTGCTTTGCTGTAGTAACAATGCTTTCTTGCGTAAGTTCTATTTTTGATAACCAATCACTCATCAAGCATCCATTTTGCTTCAGGATAAATGCTTTTCTTCCATCGGGGTAATTGACAGAGTAGTAGTCATCTAATGTCTCATTAACAACAAATATATTGCCCGTAACTATATCTGATATGGGTTGTGAGTTAATATTAGATTCATAATAAGAGGTTGCATAGTGACTTGTGACAATTAATTTAGATTTTTGCAAATAGCTATTATGTTCTTCCGTTGTTTGTAGATGCAATGACCCTTTGGTAATCCATCCTGTATATCCATCAGGTGTTCTAACATGTAGCCAGTCATTTTTTTCGCTCAAAAGCTGTACAGTTGTACCCAAAAGAACTTGAGTTACTAACTCGGAAGGGTGGGAGGGCTTGGCTCGCAAATCTCCCACTGAGTTTGTTGCAACGCCCCATTGCTTATTTTCTAAAAACTCATTTTTCATCATTTCACTCATTTGTTTTGAATCGTGCTATTCATCTTTTCGCAAAATAACTCATTTTTCGCAATTTCTTAACTACAGATGTGCTTAAAAAAATAATATTGGGTGTAATCAATAAAAAACGTTCTTCAAATTATATGAAGAACGTTTTGAAAATGTATAATTACAAACTATAGAACTTAGTTTATTGTGTCTTTTAGTTATTCACTGCCACGGCTATAGTTAGGAGCTTCGCGGGTAATCATTACACCATGTGGATGGCTTTCGGCATATCCAGCAGCTGTTATTTGAGTGAATTTTGCATTGTGTAAGTCTTCAATTGTTGCTGCTCCACAATATCCCATTCCGGCTCGTAGTCCACCAATCATTTGATATAATACCTCTTGCAAAGTTCCTTTAAATGGAACACGTGCCTCAATTCCTTCTGGAACTAGCTTTTTGATATCATCCTCTGCATCTTGAAAGTATCTGTCTTTCGATCCTTTTTGCATGGCAGATAATGATCCCATCCCACGGTAAGTTTTAAACTTGCGACCATTGAAAATAATAGTTTCACCAGGTGACTCTTCTGTTCCAGCAAGCAGTGAACCCATCATGACAGAGGATGCACCTGCGGCCAAGGCTTTTACAATGTCTCCAGAGTAGCGCAAGCCTCCATCAGCAATTATAGGAACCCCAGTCCCTTTTAAGGCAGTTGCTACATCATATATTGCAGATACTTGAGGAACACCAACTCCAGCTATTATACGTGTGGTACAAATGGAGCCAGGTCCAATGCCCACTTTCACACCATCAGCACCTGCATCAACAAGCATTTTTGCTGCTTCGCCCGTTGCAATATTTCCTACTACAACATCTATGTTTGGGTGCAGACTCTTTATTTGTTTTAGCATATCGGCAACTCCTTTTGAGTGACCGTGTGCAGTATCAATTATTATTGCATCAACTCCTGCTTCTACCAATGCATTTGCGCGGTCAACTGAGTCAGGTGTAACACCAATTGCAGCTGCAACACGTAATTGCCCTTGGTCGTCCTTGCAAGCTAAAGGCTTATCTTTTGCTTTAGTTATATCTTTATAGGTAATAAGACCAATAAGACAATTGTTTGCATCTACTACTGGAAGTTTTTCTATTTTATGCTCTTGTAGTATATCGGCTGCTGATTCTAAGTCGGTTGATTGATTTGTTGTAACGAGACCTTCTTTAGTCATTACATCATCGATCAGTTTAGCCATATCTCTTTCAAAACGCAGATCACGATTAGTGACAATACCCACAAGATGATTTTCTCCATCTACAACTGGTATACCACCAATCCGGTATTCAGCCATTAAATCAAGAGCATCTTTAACTGTTTTGCCACGAGTTATGCTTATGGGATTGAGAATCATCCCGTTCTCAGCACGTTTTACAGCGCGAACTTGTTTGGCTTGATTTTCAATTGACATGTTTTTGTGAATGACACCTATACCGCCTTCACGAGCTACGGCAATAGCCATATTTGTTTCGGTAACAGTATCCATTGCCGCTGAAATCATTGGAGTATTCAACGTAATGTTTCGAGAAAATTTTGTGCTTAAATCAACATCCCGTGGGAGAACTTCGGAATATGCGGGTACTAACAACAGGTCGTCGAAAGTAAATCCATCTGTAATAATTCTATCTGCAATAAATGACATAGGAGTAGTCTTTTTTTAAGTTTTATTGCGTGCAAATGTACTCATTTTTATGTAAATGCGAAATTCATTAACTGTAAAAATAGTGAATTGAGGTGTATTCTTATTGATACTGGTTCTGTTGCTTAAGTGCTATCAATTAATGTTATAGTTTTTTTCTATCTATCATAGAGAGTTGATTAGGTCATAACTACAGAAGAAGTTTTTATATTTGCAATGAATTAATTAAAAAACAATTTTTATATGTCAGTATTAGTAGGAAAAAAAGCTCCATCGTTTTGGACAAAAGCAGTAATAAATGGTAATGAAATTATTGAAGACTTCTCATTGGATCAATACTTAGGAAAAAAATATGTTGTGTTTTTCTTTTATCCAGCGGACTTTACATTTGTATGTCCAACAGAGCTTATTGCATTTCAAAATAAATTAAAAGAGTTTGAAGATCGCGATACCGTTTTAGTGGGCGCATCAACTGATTCAGCTTTCTCACATTGGAAATGGTTGCAAACACCACAAAATGATGGTGGTATTAAAGGTGTAACATATCCATTAGTTGCAGATCACAATAAAACTATTTCAATGGCCTATGATGTATTAGCAGGTGGCTACACAGAAGATGCTTCAAATAATATTGTATTTGCAGGGTCATCTGAGGCTTATCGTGGTTTGTTCTTGATAGACAAAGAAGGAACAGTAAGACATCAAGTGGTAAATGATATGCCATTAGGAAGAAGTGTCGATGAAATTTTAAGAGTAATCGATGCCTTGCAATTTACAGAAGAGTTTGGTGAGGTTTGTCCCGCTGATTGGAGAAAAGGAGAAAAAGGTTTGAAAGCTACTCAAGAAGGTATTGCTTCATATCTATCAGACAAAGAGTAATATACTTAACAGAGGTTCTCTTATAGTCTTATAAAAAAACTGCTCAAATGAAATAATAAAGATATTATTCTATTGAGCAGTTTTTTTATATTTAAGAGATTGTTGGTCTATTTTATAATATCTAATTGACGAAAAATATTAGTTATTTTATCGATAGCTTCATCTATTTGTTCGATTGTGTGTGTTGCCATTAATGAAAAACGTATTAATGTGTCCTCGGCTGCTACTCCTGGAGGAACAACTGGGTTTACAAATATACCTGCTTCAAAAAGCATCTTTGTAATTATAAATGTTTTGTCGTTGTCTCTCACAAAAAGAGGGATTATTGGAGTTGATGTATCCCCAATTTCAAACCCATTATCTTTGAATCTTTTTAAAGAATAATCTGTTAGACTCCAAAGATTTTCAATTCTTTCTGGTTCTCTTTTTAATATGTCTAATGCTGCAGATGCAGCCGCAGTTGCACTTGGAGTGATGCTAGCACTAAATATATATGGACGTGCATTGTGACGTAAATAGTTTATGGTTATATTGTCTGCAGCAATAAATCCACCAATAGATGCGAGTGATTTACTGAATGTCCCCATTACTAAATCTACATCATCTAATACTCCTAACTGTTCACATGCCCCTTTGCCATTGAAGTTCTTACCCATTACACCAATCCCATGCGCTTCGTCAACCATTACATTGGCATTGTACTTTTTAGCTAATCGTATAATCTCAGGAAGATTTGCAATATCACCCTCCATACTGAATACACCATCAACAACAATAAGTTTGACTTTATTTGGGTTGCATTTTATCAGTTGCCTCTCTAAAGAAACCATGTCATTGTGACGAAACTTTAATTTCTTGGAAAAAGAAAGCCTTTGCCCTTCAATTATTGATGCATGATTTAATTCATCCCAAATTATATAATCTTCTCTGCCCGTTATGCAGGAGATAACTCCTTGATTAACATTGAATCCGGTTGAAAAAACAATGGCGTCATCTTTACGCATAAAGTGAGCAAGTTTTCTTTCTAACTCAATGTGTAAATCCAATGTTCCGTTAAGAAAACGCGAGCCTGCCATACCTGAACCATATTTTTTAATAGCATCAATAGAGGCCTCTTTTACTTTAGGATGGTTAGTAAGTCCTAAGTAGGAGTTTGATCCAAACATAAGGACTTTCTTTCCATTAATGATAACTTCTGTATCCTGGTCACTTTCAATTATACGAAAGTAAGGATATATGCCCGCAGCCTTAGCCTTTTGTGGAGCATCGTATTTAAACATCTTTTCTTTAAGCAGATTCATTTTATTTACTGTAAATTATCTCTAGTTTGGGTGTGAGAATTTTATTTGGATAATAAGTCAATTCTACATTCAATTTCAGTCAAAGAATAATTGACCTACAACTAGTGTGCAAAGATAGCAATAATTTTAAGTGTCTATAGATAGTCACAATTATTTTCGAACTCTATGTTTATCAATAACTAAAAAAGTTGCAAGTAAAAACGATTATTTACATGGTGTGTATTCACCCATATCTTCATGAGTTCTTTGCTCTTAATCCTTAGTAAAGGTTGTGTTATTGTATATCTTTTATTTAGATAAACGATATAATGATTTTCATACACCTCATCTATTTATAAAGCAACGATTAGAGAGAAAAATCATATATTTGTATTAAAAAAGAAAATATAGCTATGAAAAAGATTTATTTACTCACTCTTTGTCTGTTGTTGTCAATTGGTATAAATGCGCAGCAATATGAATTAAGGGAAATTGTTGATGGTGAATATAACTCACAAGGTATAAAATCGATGGTTTCTTCTTTTGATGGGTTACACTATTATCAAATGAATGATGAAAACAGTGCACTTATCAAGTTTGAATATGCAACTGGTAATGTTTCAGACACTCTTTTCAGCACAAAAAA
>DATERO010000341.1:0-3791 GCA_035271465.1 Dysgonamonadaceae bacterium
CCCCACACCCCATCATCCACCGCATTAATGTTAATAATCGCAACAGTATCTAACCAACTGTAATAATTGGTGTAGTTAATATTTATGCTAAATTTGTAGTGTAGTATTATATAATAGGTATGAATTTACAAACACAAGTCGTTATCCCGAAGTCAAAGTTTGATATATCACATCAATCAAAGATACTTTTGATGGGATCTTGCTTTTCAGAGAACATAGGAAGTAAATTGAAAAACAGTAAATTTCCAGTAGTTATAAATCCATTTGGGATATTGTACAATCCTATCTCTATATACAATGCTCTTGATAGGTTGTTGACGAACAAATTATTTGCAGAAAATGATTTTGTTAAATACAATGAGAGCTATCATAGCTTGATGCACCATGGATCATTTTCTAAATCGGATTTGAGCGAGGCTGTTGAGCATATAAATAAAGCATTCAATTTGGCTGCTACTCAGCTTAATAGTGCAGATGTTTTGTTGATTACTTTTGGAACGTCTTATGTTTTTCGATGGAATGAATCACAAGAGGTTGTAGGCAACTGTCATAAAATACCTGCTGATAGATTCACTAGAGAGAGGTTGTACATCGAAGATATCTTTTCTGCTTGGAAAACCATGATAAACAAAATAATTGCTGTTAGTCCAAAGGTGAAAATTATATTCACTGTAAGCCCTATTCGCCACTTCAAAGATGGTGCACACGAAAACCAATTGAGCAAATCAATCTTGCACCTATCCATTGATAAGTTGATGAATGAGTTTACTGAAAACACATTTTACTTTCCTGCCTATGAAATTTTGATAGATCAGTTGCGCGACTATCGGTTTTATACAGACGATATGCTACACCCTTCAGAATTAGCACAAAACTATATCTGGAGTAGATTTAGTGAAACATATTTCTCGCATCAAACCGAGCAGGTAGTTGCAGAGTGGCAAAAAATTAGTCAAGCCATGTCTCATCGTCCATATAACTCGCAATCAAATGAATATATGGAGTTCTTAGAACGAACAATTAACAACCTGCAAGCGTTTCAAGATAAATACAAATACATATCTTGTTTCGAAGAGAAGCATCACCTAACACAATTACTCAAAAACATTCAATAAGAATACTAGCTCATATGAAATATACTATTTCAGAGATTAATAAAGCGCTTGGTTTAAAATCAACTAAGATAAATGAATCAACTATAACAATACTTCTCACTGATAGTAGAAAAATATCCAATCCTGAAGAGACTCTTTTCTTTGCTATACAATCCAAAACAAACGATGGACACCTATATATACAAGACTTATATATTCAAGGAGTTCGAAATTTTGTTGTTTCGTCTAAGAGGCCTGAATGGAGTAAACTTTCCAATGCAAATTTTCTGGTAGTCAAAGACCCACTTATGGCTTTGCAAAAGTTGGCAACCTATCACCGACAAAAGTTTCAAATGCCTGTAATAGGTATAACTGGTAGCAATGGAAAAACCATTGTGAAGGAGTGGCTCTACCATCTTCTTCAGTCAGACTATAATATTGTGAGGTCGCCTCGCAGTTACAATTCTCAAACAGGAGTACCACTATCTGTTTGGCAACTCGATCAATCGGCTACACTGGGAATCTTTGAAGCTGGAATATCTATGCCCGACGAAATGGAGCATTTAGAAAGCATTATTCATCCCACCATTGGTGTTTTTACAAAACTAGGAGAAGCACACCAGGAAAACTTTGCTTCATTACAACAAAAATGCAAAGAGAAGTTAGAGTTGTTTATAAACAGTGAGGTTATTATCTATAATGAAGACAATGCCGTTTTGACGCGCTGTGTAGAAGATATGGCTATGTCTCACAAAACATTTACATGGTCTTTCAAAAACAGAGAGAATCCACTCTATATTAGCAGTGTCAAAACTGAAGATAATAAAACCACCATTTACTACTCCTTTTTAGGTTTCGAAACCAGTCTCGAAATACCATTTATAGATGGAGCTTCCATTGAAAATGCTATTTCTAGTCTCGCAACGTTGTTATATTTGCGAATTCTGCCCGAAGAGATAAAGGAAAGAATGGCAAAGTTAGAGCCCGTTGCAATGAGGCTGGATGTAAGAGAAGGCAAAAACGGATGCATCTTGATAAATGACACATACAATTCTGATTTTAATTCTATTAAAATTGCATTGGAGTTTCAGAATCAACGTAAGGTAGATGCATCCCTGAAGAAAACATTAATTTTGTCAGATATTTTTCAATCAGGACTTCTTCCTAAAACTCTATACAGAAAGGTGTCAGAGATTATTGAGCAAAATAATATTGATAAAATCATTGGTGTTGGAAAAGATATATCTCAATTCAGCTCATTTTTCTCAATGGAAAAGCAATTTTTCGTAACTACCGAAGATTTTATCAAATCGCAAATATGGAAAGAGTTTAAAAATGAGCTGATCTTAGTAAAGGGTTCACGAAGCTTTCATTTCGAAAAAATCATTGCATTGCTTGAGAAGAGAGTTCACGAAACTGTATTAGAGGTCAATTTAGATGCACTGGTGCATAACTTCAATTTTTATAAATCGAAGGTTGCTTCAAATGTGAAACTCATATCGATGGTGAAAGCCAATGGATATGGAGCTGGAGCAACGGAAATTGCCAAAACATTACAATATCACAGATGTGGATATCTTGCCGTGGCAATAGCATCCGAAGGTGTGGCGCTTAGAAACGAAGGTGTTAATATGCCGATAATTATCCTCAACTCAGAGACTTATGGATTTGAGGAGCTTTTTCATTACAACCTTGAGCCAGAGGTATACAACTTCAGAATATTGAAGGCCTTTATAAAAGAGGCTGAATCTCGTGGAGTGACTAATTATCCTATTCATATAAAACTGGACACAGGAATGCACCGCCTCGGATTCGTTCGTGATGATATTCCTGAACTTATTGACATTTTGCGAAAACAAAAAAGCCTATACGTTGTTTCAACCTTCTCACATTTGGCAGCCAGTGAAAGTTGGGTGTTTGATGACTTTACTGAAAAGCAGATAGAAATATTTGAGGAGTTATCTCTTCAAATTGAAAATAAATTGAAGTACAGTATCAGCAGACATATCTTAAACTCTGCTGGAATAGAACGTTTTCCCGACAAACAGTTTAATATGGTGAGGTTGGGAATAGGATTGTACGGAGTTAGTGCCAGCGGAGTCAAAGGATTAAGAAATGTGTGCACCCTGAAAACAACTATTCTTCAGATAAAGACTCTAAAAGAGAATGATACTGTAGGGTATGGACTCAAGGAGAAGTTGGATCATGATGCTCAAATTGCAACAATTCGTATTGGATATGCCGATGGATTGAGCAGACAATTTGGGAACAGAAAGGGTAGGGTGCTTATCAATGGTGAGTTTGCACCAATAGTAGGAGATGTGTGTATGGACCTTTGTATGGTTGATGTTACCAATATAAATGCAAAAGAAGGAGATTCGGTAATTGTATTTGGGGAAGATTTGTCGGTAATTGATTTGGCTAAATCTATAGGAACCATTCCTTATGAAATACTTACATCAGTTTCTCCACGAGTTAAGAGGGTATATATTAAGGAGTAATCATTAATTAATATTGTCAAACGGATATAACTTTGGGAGTGCATAGCCAAATTACCCATTCTGTTATTGGTTTTGTCAACATTATTAATTATGTTGGCAATTATTAAAAAGTAATTGTGGATTGTATCTTTTCAAAAGTGAGCTTAAAAGATAGAATGAAGTCAAACTACAGACTTATTATTTATTAGATTAAGAA
>DATERO010000342.1:0-3271 GCA_035271465.1 Dysgonamonadaceae bacterium
GGTGGTTGCTGTAAAGTCAGAACGTTATGGTGAAGATGTGGGTGCATTTATTATTCAAAAAGAGGGTTATCGTGAGCTTACCACACAAGATGTCCGTGACTTTTGTAAAGGACATATTGCAAAATATAAGATTCCCCGCTATGTTTTTGTTATAGATGAGTTCCCTATGACAGGAAGTGGTAAAATTCAAAAGTTCCGTTTGCGAGAAATGGCTCTTGAATTGTGCGAAAAAGATGGGATTGAGATTCGATGATACCCATTTGATTTTTTTTATTCACTATATCAAGTTAGTTACACTTGATATGCTTGCCAGTGAGTCGATGTAAACATTTACTCCCACACTCTGTTTTATATAATACCAGTCTTGCAATTGAAACAACTATAAGAGTGAAGAGACCTTTTGTTGCAGGAATTACAAGAAGTAAAATATAAAAACAAAATACAATGCATAAATTTGATGTTTTCGTTATAGGAACAGGAGTTGCAGGAACAGGTATAGCCAATAAATGTGCACAATCAGGTAAGAAAGTAGGCATCGTCGATAACAAGGAATATGGAGGTACTTGTGGTTTACATGGCTGCATTCCAAAAAAAATATTGGTAGGTGCTACCGATGCTCTCCATAGGTCAAAAAACTTATCAGGTAAAGGCATTGACAAAATACCATCCATAAACTGGAAAGATTTGATTGATTTTAAAAACACTTTTACAGAGCCTATTCCTGAAAGTAAAGAGGAGAGCTTTAAAAAAAATGGGGTAAGCACTTTTCATGGTGATTCAACTTTCATCGCAGAAAATAAATTGAAAATTGGTGAAGAGACAATAGAAGCCAAGAAGATTGTTATTGCAACTGGTGCTAAAGCCCGTGAGTTGGACATCCCAGGTGCTGAACATGCTTTATCAAGCGATGATTTCCTTGAAATGAAAGAGCTTCCAAAAACAATGCTTTTTATAGGAGGTGGATACATTGCTTTTGAGTTTGCACATATTGCTGCACGCAGTGGTGCTAAAGTAACAATCATGGACATGGGAGACACATCACTTCCTCATTTTGACAAAGATATTGTTAAACACTTAGTGGAAGCCACAAAAGATTTAGGCATAGAGTTGGTGATGAACACCAAAGTATCAGAAATAAAGAAAAGTGGAGACAGCTTTGTCGTGATTGGAGACATGGATGGCAATAAAAAGGAATTTCAAAGCGATGTAGTATTTAACACATCGGGTAGGGTGCCAGCTATCGAAGGACTTGATTTGGAAAAAGGGAATATATTTTACTCCAAGAAGGGAATTGAAGTAAATAAATATATGCAAAGCATTTCCAATCCGCATGTCTATGCTGCTGGAGATAACACTGCAACCAAAGGTTTACCGCTTACTCCTTTTGCCTCTATGGAAGCACACGTTGTTACACGAAACATATTAAAAGGCAATAAAAAGAAACCGGATTATGGCGTGAGACCAACTGCTGTTTATACTTTGCCAACTTTGGCAATGGTGGGAATGACTGAAGCTGAGGCTTTGAAGAAGAAGTTAAATATCAAAGTAAACTATAAGTCTGTACCTGAATGGTATGTTGCAAAGCATCTTGGGGAAAAGACCTATGCATTTAAAGTGATTATAGACAAAGAAACCAATCTTATATTGGGTGCTCACATCATTGGACCAAATGCTGAAGAGACAATTAATGTTTTTGCGGTAGCTATGCAAGCTGGCATGAAAGCAAAGGATTTGAAAGGCATTCCATTTGCATTTCCATCGGCGTCGTATGATGTGGCAAAGATGGTTTAAAAGTGTTATATTTGAATGTGCTCTGATACCCAAATCTCACTCTTTTCAGCCCCTAAATCCCCTGAAGTGGACTTTGGCTAAATGTTGATTTTTAGGATGTCAAACTATGTCATACCGACCAAAGGGAGGAATCTGAGATGACATGCAAAAGGATGTGTTTGCTTTGCATTTTATTGTCTAATTTAATCAATCTGTGTTGCTGCAAAATATTCACAGGCCGCATCTACGATGCTTGAGATGGGATGGGTATAGGCTTACTACAGACAGAGTTGCTCCGCTGGAGCACTAGTAGCCAGTATATTTGAAGGGTAGTTCATTCTTTACTAAATGTTGTATAATCAAATTGATGTGATCCTTTTTAATGAATGGTTTACATTAAATATCACAGCATTTAGCTCCAGAGGAGCCTGCTGTCTGTAGTAAATTGTAACCCCTCCCAGGCAGGAGCTCCAATTGGAGCGAACTGTTCTTTGCATGATTTGCATCAAAAAAGGTGCAACTCTTAAACGGATTCCTCACTTCGTATCGGAATCACATGTCGAACGAAATGAGAAATTTATTGAAAGTAAATCAAGATATATCGTAATAAATACTTAGCTGAATACAAAAACAAACTAACAAATATGTCAAAAACATTTGGGGATAAAGTAATTGAGTTTAATAATAAATTACACTATCCAGATAGATTACCAGATGGCTTCCAGGTGATTAATCCATTTATGGACAATCCTGAAACAATGGAGGTTATGGAGCAATTTTATAGTAAGTATTACTCAGACCACAATCAAAGAAAATTTATAGTAGGTATTAATCCCAGCCGACATGGAGCAGGTGTAACAGGTGTGCCGTTTACAGATACAAAACGATTGGAAAGCGTATGTGGCATACGAATGACCTCTGCACGTACACATGAGGTCTCATCTGTTTTTATGTATGAAATGATTGAGCAATTTGGGGGAGCGCAATCATTCTACGAACAGTTTTATATCAATTCCCCTTTTCCTTTGGCAATTGTTCGTAAAGCCAAAGGTGGCAATTGGTTAAACGCCAACTACTACGACTATCCTTATCTTTATGAGGCATTGAAAGATTATATGATTATGTCTTTAAAAGAACACATTAGTTTGGGTTTAGATACCTCAGAAGTTTTTGTGTTAGGGGTGAAAAACGCGCAATTTATACACAAGTTAAACAAGGAGGCTAAGCTATTTGACAGTTTGAAAGTTCTAGAACATCCACGTTACATTCAGCAATATAAGTTCAAGGAAAAACAAGTATATATTGACAAGTATATTTTAACTTTGAATGATTTGCTGTAGCAGCAAAAACACACACACACACACACAATGAATATGGAAAAAGTAAAACATGCAATTCAAGATGATTACGATGATAGTTATTCTTGGTGTTATGGATGTGGACGGTTAAATGAGGACGGTTTACACTTAAGAACGGGTTGGGACGAAGATAATGAAGGTAA
>DATERO010000343.1:0-4174 GCA_035271465.1 Dysgonamonadaceae bacterium
ATTTATTACTGAGTTTCTAGCTCCTATGGATTTAACATATCCATTATTTTGCCTATGAATTCATTGCCGCTACGCATATGCTCAAGCAGTATAATTTTTCCGCTTGGTTTAGTTACACGACGAACTTCCTTAAGCCCTTGAATAGGATTAGGAACTGAACAAAAAACACATGTTGCAACTACTGTATCAAATGAATCATCTGCGAAATCAAGTCGTTCAACATCCATTTCTAATATATTTATATTTTGAGTAAGTTTATCTGCTTTTTTTCGGGCTTTTTCTAGCATTTTTGGACTAAAATCAATTCCTGTTACAGAAACATCTTCAGGGTAAAACTCAAGATTTACACCGGTACCAATACCAATTTCCAGTACCTCACCTTGGGCCAATTGGATAAATTCTTTTCGTAGTTTTTTAGGCGTTAATTTGTCCATAGCATTGAATACACTAGAAATGCGATTGTATCTATGTTTAATTATGTCAGTATTTTTTTACGCACTATAATACCTTCTTTCCAAGCATCATAATCTATTATTACCCATGACTGCTCAAAATAGTCAAACTAAAGTTGTTGGTGGTAA
Source organism: Dysgonamonadaceae bacterium (assembly GCA_035271465.1). GTDB lineage: Bacteria > Bacteroidota > Bacteroidia > Bacteroidales > Dysgonomonadaceae > UBA2632. Next base: position 582 of record DATERO010000343.1, read on the forward strand.
TTCAGCAAATTTTTCAAATTAACACTTGACATTTATCGTTTACAAGTGTAAACTATACTTAACGATTACAAATGTAAACGAAAGGAGGCAAAGAATAAATAATGAATGAGATCAACGTATCACCTTCAGAATGGGAAGTAATGCGAGTGATTTGGGCTACAAATCCAATCACAAGTAAAGAAGTAAGTGAGATATTAAAAGAAAAAAAGGGTTGGAAGTTATCCACTACAAAGACCTTAATAGGACGTCTAGTAAAAAAAGGTATGATAACTTCTGAGGCCAAAGGTCGAAAATATGAATACTCACCAATAGTATCACAAGAAGAAAGAATTAGAGACATGATAGAAGAGTTTTTAAATCAAGTATGTGCAACAAAAATTGGGAAAATCATTAAAATTATGTTAGAAAACAATGAATTAAGTTTAAGTGATATAGAAGAATTAGAAAAAATATTACAAGCAAAAAAAATTGCTGCACCAGAAGAAGTAGTATGTGATTGTATACCAGGTCAATGCGATTGTATGATTCAGTAATCTTAATTGTAGAAGGAGGAAAACATGGTAAGTAAAACATTACAAATAGAAGGTATGACTTGTGCATCATGTGCACAAACTGTTGAAAAAGCAGCGAGAAAATTAGAAGGGGTCACAAAAGCAAGTGTTAACCTTGCTACAGAAACACTGAGCGTTAGTTATGATGAGTCAAAACTTTCAGTAAGTGATATTCAAACTGCTGTAGATAAGGCAGGATATAAGGCTCTGACTAATCAAACAAATACTACCTTTAAGATAGAAGGAATGACATGTGCATCCTGTGCACAAACTGTTGAAAAAGCAGTTAGAAAGTTGAAAGGTGTTGAAAATGCAGCTGTCAATTTAGCTACAGAAAAATTGACAATTTCTTATAATCCTTCAGAAATTGCTCCTGATGATATTTCTAGCGCAGTAGCTAATAGTGGCTATGCTGCTATATTAGAAACAAGTGAAGAAAAAAAGACATCCCAAGAGGAAAGACGAGCAAAAAGAGACCAAGATATGAAAAAATTGATGAATAGATTTTGGATTTCAATAATATTCACTATTCCCTTATTAGTTCTGTCTATGGGTCATATGGTTGGGATGCCTCTTCCAAGCTTCTTTGATCCGACAGTGAATCCATTCAATATGTCTTTGGCGCAACTAATTTTAACTGTACCAATCATGATTGTTAGTTGGGAATATTTTCATAAAGGATTTAAAAACCTATTTAGAGGGCATCCTAACATGAACTCTTTGATAGCACTTGGAACGGCAGCTGCCTTTGTATATAGCCTTGCAGCAACTATTGGAATTGGTTTAGGATATGGTAATTTCACCAACTTACTTTATTATGAAGTTACAGGTGTTATCTTGGCACTTCATACACTAGGAATGTTCCTAGAAGAGCGTTCAAAGGGACAAATGTCCACAGCAATTGAAAAATTAATCAATTTAGCTCCAAAGACAGCTACAATTATCCGTAATGGAGAAGAAGTAGAAGTACTTGTTGACGAAGTTGCAGTTGGAGATATTATAAGAGTTCGTCCAGGAGAAAAGATGCCTGTAGATGGTGTGGTAGTAGAAGGACGTACAGCAGTTGATGAATCGATGTTGACTGGAGAAAGTATTCCAGTAGAAAAACAAAATGGTGATCCAATAATTGGTGCCAGTTTGAATAAAAATGGTACCATTGAATACCGAGCTACTAGAGTAGGAAGCGATACGACATTATCACAAATTATCAAATTAGTAGAAGATGCTCAGGGATCCAAAGCCCCTATTGCTAGAATGGCTGACGCAATCACTGGTTATTTCGTTCCAATTGTAATAGCTTTGGCTGTATTCGCAGGAATTGCTTGGTTAATTGCAGGACAAACAGGTGTTTTCGCTTTATCTGTGGTGATTACCACTCTTGTTATTGCTTGTCCTTGTGCTTTAGGTTTAGCTACTCCAACAAGTATTATGGTTGGAACAGGTAAAGGAGCAGAATATGGTGTCCTAATCAAAAGTGGGGTTGCCTTAGAGACTGCACATAATGTAGATATAATTGTTTTTGATAAAACAGGAACCTTAACAGAAGGAAAACCAGTAGTTACCGATATATTGACGACTAAGCTTCTTTCAAAAGAAGAGTTGTTACACTATGCTGCATCTGGTGAAACAGGGTCAGAACATCCACTAGGTGAAGCCATTGTTCAAAAAGCAAAAGAAGAAAACATGACTTTAACTAAACCAGATGATTTTGAAGCCATTCCTGGTCATGGAATCAGAGTTAAAATTGATGAAAAAATATTCTATATTGGAAACCGAAAACTGATGATAGATAGAAAAATTGATTTAACAAAACTGGAAAAAGAATCTGATCGTTTAGCAGACGAAGGAAAGACACCGATGTATCTTTCAGTTGATGGAGAATTGGCAGGAATTATTGCCGTAGCAGATACACTAAAGGAAAATAGTGTAAAAGCTGTTAAAGAACTAAAAAAACGTGGTGTTGAAGTGGCTATGATTACAGGTGACAACAAACGAACAGCCAAAGCTATTGGTAAGCAAGTTGGTATTGACCGTGTATTGAGTGAAGTATTGCCAGAAGACAAAGCAGAAGAAGTTAAAAAATTGCAGTCAGAAGGTAAAAAAGTAGCAATGGTAGGAGATGGAATCAATGATGCTCCAGCTTTGGCACAATCAGATATTGGAATCGCAGTTGGTTCAGGTACAGACGTGGCAATTGAGTCAGCCGATATTGTACTCATGAGGAATGATATAATGGCTGTATTAACTGCAATAGATTTAAGTCGTTCAACCCTTAGGAACATCAAGCAAAATCTCTTCTGGGCATTTGCTTATAACTTGGTTGGTATTCCTATTGCAATGGGGCTATTATATATCTTAGGAGGTCCATTGATGTCTCCGATGTTCGCGGCGGTAGCAATGACTTTCAGTTCAATATCAGTATTAACAAATGCACTACGCTTACGCAGATTTAAACCAGCCAAATAGATAATTTATTTTGAATGCTACTAAAAATGGCAATCAAAATAATTCATATACTGGAGGTTGTGCCACCAGATACAACCTCTAGAAATTATATAAGGAAATAAAAAAGTCAGTTGGGGTTTGGGGCGATTGTGGCATAAGACATAGAATAGTGCAGCATATGACACACTGGATGTATTATTATCTAGCATTTCCTCAGCAGGTATAAATGTTTAAATAAGAGTACACAATAATGTGCAAATAAGAATACCCAATTCTTAGCATTATTGGTACTCTTTTTTGATACAATATTCATTATGGAAGGTGATGAATATAATGACGAAAATAATATTAGAACAAATAACAAAATTAGATGATTTACTACTATTCAGTAAAGCATATAAGGAAGGATTGATTAAAATAAATATATCTAAATTAGCTAAAGAATTAAATAAAGATAGAAAAACTATTACTAAATATTTAAATGGTAATATTCCTAAAAAAACTCGCGAAAGGACTAAATATTTAGATGAACATAGAAAATATATACTTGAAGTTTTAAAAGATAAATATCAAAGTTTTGATTATATTGATCATTTA
>DATERO010000344.1:0-2438 GCA_035271465.1 Dysgonamonadaceae bacterium
TATTCAGGACTACGCTTAGCTATTCCTGTGCCTCTAGCTTGAGCTGACACAAAAATCAAATCGCAAATCTCTTGAGAATATTGTAAGTGACTACTATTAGCCACATGAATCAATACATTCATTTTAGCTGTGTAATAAAAGGGTGAAATGTTTATATAAATTGGGATCTGCATAAAGCAGTATAGAGATTGTATAAACCAGGAGGTTTATAAATCGAGCAGTTAAAAAGCTTTATCGTCGTCGTCGGACAACACTTTTTGCGTGTGATGGGGTAATATGACAAATTAACTTCTTCATTTGATATTGCAAATGTAAATATAAAAATCATATTTCCTATTATAATGAAAGATTATTTGAGAAAAAGATGAGAAAAAGACACATTTTACGCACAATGAGACAGCTTTCACATTTTAGTCAATTAATTTTATTTGTCATTTTTAAAAAAAATGAGTACTTTTGATATCATTACATGGTGGTCTCCCTTAAATCTCACACCATTTTTTCAGACCTATCCAATACAATTACAATTTTTTAAACGAACTATTATTTATGCAAGAAAATAGATACAGACCTTACACTTTACACAATTACAAAGAACTACCTCAAATAAGTAATTTATCACCTCAAGATATTGAAGCAATAGAAGTTGTGGGAAGAGTTCTGCCTTTTAAAGCAAACAGTTATGTTGTTGAACAACTGATTGATTGGAACAATATCCCCAATGATCCAATCTTCACACTTACTTTTCCAAGAAAAGAAATGCTGTCTTCGTCTCATTACAATCAGGTGTTAAAAATTATGGATATGGATAATAATGATCCAGTCTATAAAAAGAAAATCAACGATATAAGAATGAAGCTTAATCCAAATCCTGCAGGACAAGAAGAAAATGTGCCATCAATGAAAGGATCAAAGCTTACAGGAATGCAACATAAATATAGAGAGACAGTTTTGTTTTTCCCCAGTCAAGGACAAACTTGCCATGCCTATTGCACATTCTGTTTCAGATGGCCGCAATTCGCAGGAATGAACGACCATAAGTTTGCAATGAAAGAAGCAGACTTATTGCACAAGTATCTACGACGGAACAAAAAAGTTACCGATGTGCTTTTCACAGGTGGTGATCCAATGACAGCAACCAGCAGAATACTCTCTAATTATATTGAACCGTTACTTACAGAGGAGTTTGATCATATTCGCACAATTCGCATTGGTTCTAAATCACTTTCATATTGGCCCTATCGTTTTCTTACAGACAAAGATGCAGATAATACAATTGAACTATTTGAGAAAATAACTAAAGCGGGAAAAAATCTTGCTTTCCAAGCACACTTTAATCATCCCAAGGAATTATCAACAGATGCTGTACAACAAGCTATCGAACGCATAAGAAATACAGGTGCTCAAATACGTACACAATCACCTTTACTAAGAAAGATAAATAATCATCCAGACATTTGGGCAGAAATGTGGACAAAACAAGTTGATTTAGGCCTCATTCCTTATTACATGTTCGTTGCTCGAGACACAGGGTCAAAAGCATTTTTTGAAGTACCTTTAGATAAAGCTTGGACCATCTTCCGCAAAGCGTACTCACATGTTAGTGGTATTGCTCGAACTGTAAGGGGACCTAGTATGAGTGCTCATCCTGGCAAAGTGATAATAACAGGTGTAACTGAAGTGAAAGGCGAAAAAGTTTTCATCTTAAAGTTTCTACAATGTCGCAATCCAAAATTGGTAGGAATACCATTTTTTGCTAAGTATGATCCTAAAGCAACATGGTTAGATCAATTGCAACCGGCATTTGGTGAAACAGAGTTTTTCTATGAAAAAAATAACCTTATAGGGACAAAAGTAGAAAATGATGTTCTTTGGGAATAAGCAAGATGCTTAACAAATAATCATATGTATAATGAACACTCTAAAATTAATTGGAATAATTAGTTTAGGGTGTTTTTTTATTCTAAAATCATAATCTTCAGAGTTGGATAATTAATAATCTTTGCAATGAATCTAAAATTATTTGTTAACTTTGGACTTTTAATGTTGGAACAACCCTATAGTATAAAAGCTCAAATATAATTTCAATTATTAAACACATAAAAAGCTTGATAACAAAACATTTTCGCTTATATGAAAAACAATAAAAGATCTTTCTCGTCAATTCTAAAAACAATTGCGACAGATCGCGACAGAACAAACATACTTCGCAATGGAGAGCAAAAACTAATAGCTTATTTAGTTCAAAGAGTACCTAAATGGATAACTTCAGATGGACTCACCGCTATTGGATTTTTAGGTAACCTATTTGTTGGACTGTGTCTCATCTTAGCGCTATATGTTAGTCCTATCTTTTTATTGATTAGTTTGCCAGGGTTTCTTATCAATTGGTATGGTGATTCATTGGACGGACGATTGGCTTATTATCGCAACACACC
>DATERO010000345.1:0-3478 GCA_035271465.1 Dysgonamonadaceae bacterium
CGAAATGGTGCAAAATGCACAACCTCCAAAACAGCCTCTGTGTAAATTAACAGAGAACTTGATCATTTCGTAGGCCGGGATATGTTTGTTCTTATATTTAGGATGAGGCAATCGAGTGTATGGTAAATCAAATGAAGCATCAATTTCCTGCTCAGTCATCGGCGAGAATGGTGGATTCACAATTAAAGTTAAATTCTCCACATCTTGCAATATGCGTGCAGCATGCATTCTGTTGGATTGTTCTTCTACTACTCGGAAGTTCTTAGCCTGTTTAAGTTTATCTTGGGTGCACTCTTCGTGTGAAAACAGGCGTTCGTCTTCGTTGAAATAATTGGTTGGGATATCATTTTTATCGGTCAGAAAAGCAGTTTGTGGTATATCTTGCAACTCTTTTATAGTTTTACCTTTTTGCATTTCTTGCACAAGTTGCACCAGAGGTTTCTCACCCATTCCATATATCAACATGTCAGCCTTGCTGTCACAAAGTATGCTTTTGTGTAGAGCATCTTCCCAGTAATCGTAATGCGTAACTCGTCTTAACGAAGCTTCAATACCACCCAATACTACAGGGACATCAGGATAGAGTTCTTTCAGAATGTTTGAATAGATAATCGAAGGTCTATCGGGTCTCATGTCTGCCCTGCCATCAGGAGTATATGCATCATTCGATCGCAAACGCTTGTTGGCTGTGTAATGATTAATCATTGAATCCATAGCACCCGCCGAAACGCAGAAAAACAGACGAGGTTCACCTAGTTTTTTAAAATCACGCAAATCATCACGCCAATTCGGCTGTGGCACTATGGCAACTCGCAATCCTTCACGTTCCAACAATCTTCCAATTACGGCTGCGCCGAATGATGGATGATCAATATAGGCATCTCCCGAAAAAAAGATTACATCAACATAATCCCATCCACGAAGTTTCATCTCTTTTTTCGTAGTCGGAAGCCAATCTGTTAATTGCAATGAAGTGTAATCCATTTGTCGTTTTTCCTGTTTTTGTAGTAAATGTGCTTTCTATCTAAAACAACACTACAAGCTTCTTAGTTTAATTCTTTTCTTTTCAGCTATTTCTTTATTAACCACAGTAGCTCGTTCTACAGCTAAGTGAATGTTTTCACAAATATTTTGTTGGCCTACCAATTCAGGGATTTTCGATTTTTTCAATTTCTCGTGTATCTCCGACCTGACACCAGAAAGAATGATTTGAATCTTATCTTTTTTCGCACTTCTACAAAGAGTCTCAAGATTATTCAATCCTGTTGAGTCAATAAACGGAACTTTACGCATCCGTATAATTCTTACGTTCGGGTCATCGCCAATTTCACGCATCTTTTCATCAAACTTATTAGCTACTCCAAAGAAGAATGGTCCATCAATTTCATATACTTCTATACCTTGAGGTAGAGCCAAAACTTCATCTTTTAGATTGCCTGAGTGTGATTCAATTTCTTTCGAAATATCAAGTCTGTCTTTTGTCAAAGATACATGAGTTGTTTCATTCATTCGTTTTATGAAAGAGAATACAGCTAATAGTAATCCTACTTGTATGGCTATTGTTAAGTCAAATACTACGGTAAGCCCAAAAGTCGTGAGCAGTACACTTAAGGTAGCTTTAGACTGTTTTGAAAGTGAAATAAAGGTGCGCCACTCACTCATGTTGTATGCAACAATTACTAAAACCCCCGCCAAGCAAGCCATTGGTATATGTTTAGTAAGACCACCTAAGAATAGCAATATTAATAATAGGACTATCGAGTGAATAATGCCCGCTATTGGTGTGCGCCCACCGTTGTTTATGTTGGTCATTGTTCGAGCAATTGCTCCCGTAGCAGGAATACCACCAAAGAATGGGACAACCATATTTGCTACACCTTGTGCCACAAGCTCCATGTTTGAGTTATGCTTTTTACCAATCACTCCGTCAGCAACAGCTGCTGAAAGCAATGATTCAATGGCTCCTAATATGGCAATGGTAAATGCAGATGGGAAAAGCAACCTTATTGATTCCAGGTTTAGTCCAATTGGCTGCACCTCGGGCAATGAGCTTTTAATTGCAAATCGGTCACCAATAGTTTCAATGTTAGTAATACCGGCAAATTCCTTTAATAAATATACACCCACAGTCATTAGAATGATAGCTATCAATGAGCCAGGGACTTTTTTCCAAATTTTAGGTGTCACCACAATAATTAAGACACTTACTACAGCAATTATTGTAGCCCACATATTAACGCTTGAGAAGTTTTGAAAATAGATTGCCCACTTTTCAAAAAAACCAGCCGGTAACTTTGGCGTTGTCAGTCCAAAAAAATCTTTTATCTGCGTCGAAAAAATCGTAAGGGCAATACCGCTCGTAAAACCTACAACAATGGGATAAGGTATAAACTTTATAATAGTACCCAGTTTCAGCACACCCATCAGTATGAGCATTATTCCAGCAAGGAATGTTGCAAGAGCCAGCCCCTGAACACCAAATTGCTCAACAATACCATAAACAATAACAATAAATGCACCTGTTGGTCCTCCAATTTGTACGGAAGTGCCACCAAGAAAAGAAATAATAAACCCCGCAATAATCGCTGTGTATATACCTTTTTCGGGTGATACACCCGAAGCAATACCAAATGCAATTGCAAGCGGCAATGCGACGATACCAACAATGATACCGGCCATCAAATCAGCCATAAACTTCTCCTTGGTATATGTACGCAAGGAGTCTATAAGTTTAGGCTGAAATTCACTAATGAACTTAAGCTTCATAATAATAACCTAATTAATTTTTGCTTGCAAAATTAACGATAAAAAACGAGCAATACGAAAATAAATGATTTTATGAATAAACAAGGTGGAGTAAGATGTCATCTTTGCAGAGTGTTCCTAAGGGTTATAAGTGAGTGATCTCGATGGGTGTTTAAGTGTTGATATATATGTGATTAAACAGCGATCCATTTTTATTGCAAAACGGTGATAATAAACCTTCAAGGATAGAGTGAAGTATATTAGATAGTATTTGGGATCAGCAGTGAAACTATGTGTTTGAGTAAAGAATAAGTCTATTGAAAGATGAATGCTGGTTTATACTATTGTTTCAAGTCCAGATTATTTAGAAATAAGGTAATAAGCTTTGAGTTGTTGTAATTTATAACGGTTACTAAGGTTTGGATATGGGTTGAACCTTATGTAGAATAATTCAATTTGAATTGCAAAAGTGATAGAGAAGCAAATATATTTTTCAAATACAGCATAAGGTAAAGAATTAGGAAAACCTTAGTAACAGAGGCAAACCACTCTCGAAAAACCTTATTAGCTTATTGATTCTTATGATTTACGACACTTATATTAATAAATGAAAATGATTTTCGCCTTAGTGCTGATTGTATTTATTCATCTAAACACATAATTTTACGTGTGATCCAGTATTTGGTCTTAATTGCAAAAGCTATATTGCACCCTGTTCTACCAGTACTGCAAC
>DATERO010000346.1:0-7682 GCA_035271465.1 Dysgonamonadaceae bacterium
TTGACATGAGTATGTGTGAAAAAGATTGTTATTAAGAATACAGTTTTTAAATCTGATGCAGTTGCAAATATACAAATGATTTTTAACTAAACAGAGAGTGAAGTTAATATTGATTTATAAAACAGTTGTTTTGCATTGGAAGGTAGGGTAGCAAACAATAGAATTTGAACCAACCTCATATAGGTTATGTTATTAACTTACTTACATGCAGGAAATTGAGGCCTTCTTAAGCGCTTCTATCCGATATAATATTACATTTTAAACCAAACAGCTATGAGATTTACATATTACTTTTATTAGTAGGACTAATTAGTTTTCAAGGATATGCCCAGCCCCCAAAGGAGGATAAAGCCAAGTTAGTTGTTGGAATTGTTGTTGATCAAATGAGGAACGATTATATTGACAGATTCTGGTACAGATATGGTGAAGATGGTTTTAAAAGATTAGTAAACCAAGGATACCGATTTAAGAATGGTCACTTCAACTATGTGCCCACCTTTACTGGTCCTGGACATGCATCTGTCTTTACAGGAACAAGTCCAATGAACCATGGTATTATTGGTAATAACTGGTTTGATAAAACCAATGGGGAGTTTGTTTATTGTGCAGGCGACGCTGAGGTAACACCTGTTGGGACTTTGGATAGAGCTGGAAAGATGTCTCCCCACAGAATGTTAGTGACTACTATAACCGATGAAAATCGTTTGGCTACACAGATGCGTGGCAAAACCATTGGAATTGCACTGAAAGACCGCGGAGCAATTCTTCCAGCCGGTCATACTGCAAATGCTGCATATTGGTTTCATGGTAAAAAAGAGGGTAAATGGATTACCAGTAGCTACTATATGGATAAATTGCCCAATTGGGTTGATGCGTTTAATAATTCCGGGAAAGCTCAATCATACTTAAAACCATGGGATACACTCTATCCAATAGAGACATATGTTGAAAGTGGTTCTGATCTAAACGAATTTGAACAAGGTTTTAAGGGAAAGGAAACGGCTACATTCCCTTATGATATTGATAAACTAAAAGCTGAGAATGACAATTATGAAATTCTAAAAGCAATAGCCTACGGCAATGACTTAACCACAGATTTTGCAATGGCTGCCATTGATGGTGAAAACTTAGGCAAAAATAGTGATACAGATATCTTAACGCTAAGTTATTCAAGCACCGATTATGTTGGTCATAACTTTGGAGTAAACTCTAAGGAAATTCAAGACACCTACTTACGATTGGATAAAAACATTGCAGACCTGTTGAACTTCTTAGATGAAAGAGTTGGGAAAGATAATTACATCGTGTTCCTGACTGCAGATCATGCTGCCGTTGAAGTTCCAGCTTATCTGGAATCCGTAAATATTCCAGCTGGATATTTTGACACCAAAGGATTTATAGAAAAAGCTAAGGACTTTGTTGAAGAGAAATATGGAGATAAAAATTTAATCGAAAATATATCTAATGATCAAGTTTTCTTCAATTATGGACTTTTAGATCAGATGGGGATTGAATCCAAAGAGTTACAGGAAAAACTGGCTGCTTTTATTCTGTCTCAAGATAAGATACACCGTGTGTACACACGCAACCAAATTGTAAGTGGTGCATATGAAAAAGGTATGGAAGCTTTGATTAAAAACGGATTCAATCACAAGCGTAGCGGTGACGTAGCCTATATTATGGAGCCATCAGTCATCTCTTATCCACGACAAGGAAGTACACATGGCAGTTCATACGTTTATGACACACATGTGCCAATGTTGTTCTATGGAAAAGGAATAAAGGAAGGAAGCACTTCGCGAAGAAGCGAAATTGTGGATATAGCACCTACTATTGCAACTCTCTTGGGTATTTCTTTCCCAAATGCTACAACAGGAGAACCTTTGTTTAGAATGTTGGAAGATTAGATAAAAATAGACAACAAGGGTTCAAAGAGATTACCTTCTAAAGTTTTTCGTCATTAAAATATCCCTGAAAGTTAAAATAAAAATAATTACTGTCATCTGGGACCCGAAAAGTACAAAATAAAAACATTACTACTTTCTGGGACCCGAAAAGTGCAAAATAAATATATTGTTACTTTCCGGGACTCGTAAAGTGCAAAATAAAATATATTACTACTTTCTGGGACTCGAAAAGTGCAAAATAAAAACATTCCTACTTTCTGGGACCCCTAAAGTGCAAAATAAATATATTGCTGCTTTCTGGGATCCGAAAAGCGTAAAATAAATATATTATGACTTTACGGGAAGAGAAAAGTATAAATAAAATATTTTCAAGCTTTTTGGGAGCTGAAATGCGCAAATAAAAGAAATTGAGACTTTCACGAGTGTTTTTTCTTACTTTTAAATAGCATTGTCCTTTTCTTGCAGAGACTTGTTAGATATATTCTTTAAAAGCCTCATCAAATATGTCAGGTTGAGACAATACACCATCAACAAGATTGACCACATCAATTTGTGCTTTTGCGCATAGTTTGTCATCTGATAGTCGAATGATACGTTGATGAAACGTATAAATAACACCTTTTTTTTCCAATGCTATAGTACATTTAAATTTATCCATACCAATCAAAGGAACTTTATATCTTATCTCTACGCGCGAAACAACTGCATCTATACCTTTCTGATGCATCTCGTAAAAATTGAGTCCCACATGTTCTAAAAACTCATGACGGGTTACTTCAAAATAGTGTTGATAGTTTGCATTGTTTACGTGACCTTGCACATCGCATTCATAGTCACGCACTTTCATTTCGTATTCGAAAATAGTTTTTGTCATAACAATTGAAATTTCCCCGCCTTTTAGATAAAGACGGGGAATATAGTTTGAATAGTATCTACTTATATTTTATTAGTCAGTTTAATCCTCTTGCTTCACTAACCAATCCTTTGCATTTATAAAAGCTTCCATCCACGGAGTAACATCATTCTTGCGATGTTTGAAGGGATAGAATGCATTTTGCCATGGGAATATTGTGCGCTCCAAGTGAGGCATCATCACTAAGTGTCTGCCATCTTTGGAACAAAGAGCAGCAGCATTATAATCTGACCCATTAGGATTCCCAGGATACTCATCGTAGATATATTTAGCGGAAACATTGTACTCTGACTCCTCTTTAGGAAGAACGAAACGTCCTTCACCGTGCGCTGCCCAGATTCCGAGGGTTGTACCTTTAAGAGATTTAAGCATCACCGAATTGTTTTCGGGTATCTCTACACTTAAAAAGGTTGACTCAAACTTTTGAGACTTGTTGTGATGCATTTTTGGATGATTTTCTCCCAATTCAGGAAACACCAATCCAAGTTCCATCATCAGTTGACAACCGTTACAAACTCCAAGACTGAGTGTATCTTCTCGTGCAAAGAAGTTTTGCAAAGAAGTCTTCGCTTTCTCATTGTACAAGAATCCACCTGCCCATCCTTTGGCAGAGCCAAAGACATCAGAGTTGGAAAACCCCCCACAGAAAACAGCCATTTTTACATCTTCCAATGTTTCACGACCAGTAGTAAGGTCTGTCATGTGAATATCTTTCACATCAAATCCAGCAAGATAAAGTGCATAAGCCATTTCACGTTCACCGTTTGTTCCTTTTTCACGAATAATAGCTGCTGTAATTCCCGAGCGTTCTTTCCTATCAGGATTTAAACCCATTTCTTGAAACCTTCCAGTAAACTCATCTTTAAATTCAAAATGGAGAGGTTGTTTTTTATAGTTGTCAAATCGAGACTTTGCTGCTTCTTCTCCACTTTGCTTTTGATCCATCAAGTAGGAAGTATTATACCACGTGTCTCTCAATTCATCTATATCTAATTCTTTTTTAAACTCATCTTTTTCGATAATAAGCTTACGCTCTTCAATAGGGCGCCCTACTATAGCATAACCCACACCATAATCGTCTAATATTTTCTCTATTAAGTGGTGATGCTTCACTTGAACCAACACTCCTGGGTTTTCTGAAAATAGAATTTTAATTAAATCAGAATGACGAATCTTGTCTAAACGAGATTCTAAACCTCCTTGTGTGTTTGCAAAACACATTTCGAGCATGGCAGTAATCATACCTCCTGCTGAAACATCGTGCCCTGCTAATACCAATCCACGATTAACCAACTCTTGAACTGCACCAAATGCATTTTTAAAGTATTCAGCATCTGTAACAGTTGGAGCTTCATCTCCTACCTTGTTCATTGTTTGAGCAAATGCAGAACCTCCCAATTTAAATGAATCAAAAGAGAAATCAATGTAGTACAAATAGGTTCCTTTGATATATGCCATAACTGGAGAAACAATACGGCGAATGTTACTCACTTCGGCAGCAGCAGATATGATAACTGTGCCAGGCGAAAACACTTTGTCATCTCCATATTGCTGGGTCATCGAAAGCGAGTCCTTACCTGTTGGTATATTGATACCAAGGTTACAAGCAAAGTCAGAGCAAGCCTCAACAGCTGAATATAATCGTGCATCCTCTCCAATGTTCTTGCAAGGCCACATCCAATTAGCACTCAATGAGACACTTTGCAAACCATTGGTTAATGGCGCCAATACAATATTAGTAAGAGCTTCAGCAATAGCCATAACAGAACCCGCTTCGGGGTCAATCATTGCTACTTGAGGAGCATGACCTATGGAAGTAGCCATTCCTGCAAATCCACGGTAGTCTAAAGCAACTGCTCCCATATCACTCAAGGGGAGTTGTATTTCACCTTGGCATTGTTGACGAGCTACTTTACCACTCACCGATCGGTCTACTTTATTGGTCAACCAATCTTTACAAGCAACAGCTTCAAGTTTCAATACGTTGGTCAAATATGTTTCTAATTCTTCAAGGTTATACTCAGGAGCTGTATATTGCTCCTCAACGGTTTTATCAATCATAACCGTAATAGGTGGTTTACCAAAGAAGTCCTCTAAGTTCATGTCAATCGGACATTTGCCATCGGGCTGCTCGAAGGTAAACTTCATATCGTTTGTGGTTTCGCCCACAACATAAAACGGAGCACGTTCACGAGCAGCTATCTGCTCAATCATATTTAAATCTTCATTCTTAACAAGCATGCCCATACGCTCTTGACTCTCGTTTCCAATAATTTCTTTTGCACTCAATGTGCTATCTCCAACGGGTAGTTTCGAAATATCTATTTTTCCACCAGTAGTTTCAACTAGCTCAGAAAGACAGTTAAGATGTCCTCCTGCACCGTGGTCATGTATAGATACAATTGGATTATTATCTGATTCAGACAATGTGCGAATAACATTGGCAACTCGCTTTTGCATTTCTGGATTGGCACGTTGCACAGCATTTAATTCAATACCTGAAGAAAACTCACCAGTGTTTACTGATGAAACTGCACCACCGCCCATACCAATACGATAATTGTCACCACCCATCACTACTACTTTTTCTCCTGGTTCTGGCTCACCTTTCAAAGCATCTGATTTTCTACCATAGCCAATACCTCCGGCAAGCATAATCACTTTGTCGAATCCAAACTTCTTATAGTTTTCTTCGTGCTCGAATGTAAGCAAAGAACCACAAATGAGTGGTTGCCCAAACTTGTTTCCAAAGTCGGACGCACCATTTGATGCTTTTATCAGTATTTGTTCTGGTGTTTGATATAACCACTTGCGAGGCTCAATAGCCTCTTCCCAAGGTCGTCCTTTTTCTAATCGTGGATATGAAGTCATATAAACAGCAGTTCCTGCCAATGGAAGCGAGGCTTTTCCTCCTGCCAGGCGGTCACGTATCTCTCCACCCGTACCAGTTGATGCACCATTAAATGGTTCAACTGTTGTTGGAAAGTTATGTGTCTCAGCTTTAAGCGAAAGAACACTGTCCATCTCTTTTGTTGCAAAGAAATCTGCTTTGTCTCCGCTTAATGGAGCGAATCGCTCAATATGTGGTCCTTCAATAAATGCAACATTATCTTTGTAAGCCGATACCAATGTATTGGGGTTTACAGCAGATGTTTTTTTGATAAGTTGAAACAAAGTACTCTCCTTCTCTATCTTATCAATGATAAATTGTCCGTTAAATATCTTGTGGCGGCAATGTTCCGAGTTTACTTGTGAAAATCCAAACACTTCACTATCGGTCAGTTTACGGTTCATTTTCTTACTTACACCATTAAGGTACTCTATTTCGTCGAAACTTAGAGCTAAGCCCTCCTCCAAGTTGTATGCTACAATATCATCAATGTAACGTATTCCTTCAGGTTCAATATCGATATCAAATATATCTTGATTTAATTGTTTATATGCACGCTGCAACATTGGATCGTGTTCCTCTGGTTTATCCGTTGGGAAATATTCCTCTATTCGTGAAACACCCTTTACACCCATATTTTGAGTTATCTCAACAGCGGTTGTACTCCATGGAGTAATCAGTTCACGACGTGGACCAATGTATGTTTCATTTACTTCAGAAGCATCTAGTAAGACGGAGTTGCCAAAAAGCCAATTCAACTTATTGATCTCTTCTTGAGTTAGTGCGGACTGAGATTTAACCGCGATAATGTTATGTGAAGGAGTTTTGAAAAATGATATCATTGCCTACAAGTATTTATGAATTAAAAAAATAGCAGATAAGTGATTGCCAAACAATTTTATAAATAAGACTTAATTTTGAAAGGACAAAGTTAATGAAAAGAGATGAGTCTCACAGATATTTATCTTCATTTTGTATGTTTTAATTATTGAATGTATCTTTGCACACTTTCAAATTGTTGAGAAAATGTTTACAATATAAGTATTCCAAATAATTTAAAATTGGAGATACATATATACTCATCATTTATTTTAACGCTACGACTACAGTCTATGCATATGCTTGAAGTTATATATAAAGGAATTATAATTGGTATAATTGTGTCCGCTCCGATGGGCCCTATTGGTATCTTGTGTGTACAACGCACCTTAAATCGAGGTAGATTACATGGCCTTGCCTCTGGTTTGGGTGCAATGGTTTCCGATTTAATTTACGCATCTATTACACTCATTGGGCTAGGATTTATGGATAACTTCTTAAATAATAACCAGATTTTAATTCAAGTTATTGGAAGTATTGTAATCATATTATTTGGTGTCGCATTGTTCTATACAAACCCCTTGAAAGTGATGAAACCCACAACCAACTCAATCGACACACGCTATAAGCATGATTTTGTAACTGCATTTTTTCTCACTTTATCCAATGCAGCCATTGTTTTTCTTTTCATTTCTTTATATGCAAGATTTCAATATAACCCATTGGAGAGAAACTGGTTTACCTTTGCTGTAGGGATGCTATCTATTGGCATAGGAGCATTAGCTTGGTGGTTTTTTATAACTACGTATGTTTCAAAGCTGAAAAGATATTTCAATCGTCAATCGCTTAAGTTCTTCAACCGCTTGGTGGGTATCGTGCTTATTCTTTTAGGTGTATTGGGGGCAGTTGGTGCAACTGTTATAAGCGTTCAAGGTGCATAACAAATTGTTCTCTGTCATTACTGATAAACCATTTTGCAGAGCAAAACAGTGATTCATATTACTGCAAATCGAGGAGACGGAGAGCACAATCAGATATAATACTCCAGCAGATCAATCAGGCCCGCCTGCAATGCATATCGAGTTACTTCGTTCACGCTGTTTAAACCCAATTTTCTATATATATTTCGCCTGTGAGCATTTACAGTGTGAAA
>DATERO010000347.1:0-5579 GCA_035271465.1 Dysgonamonadaceae bacterium
CTAACAGCAATCGCTCAACAAAATCCTCCACAGCCTATTGATCCAGCAGTACGTTACGGACAATTAGAAAATGGATTGACGTACTTTATTCGTCAGAACAAACAACCCGAGAATAGAGCTGACTTTTACATCGCTCAAAAAGTGGGGTCTATGCAAGAAGAAGATCCACAAGCAGGTTTAGCCCATTTCTTAGAGCACATGGCTTTTAATGGCACAAAACATTTTCCAAACAAAGAATTGCTAAACTATTTGGAAGAAAACGGAGTGAAGTTTGGCGAGAATGTCAACGCCTACACTTCATTTGACGAAACAGTCTATTATTTATCCAATGTGCCAGTTATTCGAGAAGGTATATTGGACTCAGCATTGCTCATTCTTCATGACTGGTCAAGTGAGATAGCCCTTGAGGGGGATGAAATTGAAAGTGAACGTGGAGTAATTCGTGAAGAGTGGAGAACACGAGGTGGTGCTCAGTCACGTTTGTGGGAAAAGATGCTACCTGTTATGTTCAAAGACAGCAAATATGCCAATAGATTACCTATCGGAAGTATTGATGTAATAAACAATTTCAAACATGACGAAATTCGTGATTACTATGATAAGTGGTATCGTCCCGATTTGCAAGGAATAATCATTGTTGGTGATATTGACCCCGACAAAGTAGAAGAAAAGGTGAAAGCTCTATTCTCGAAAATTGAGATGCCAGAAGATGCTGCTGAACGCGAATACTTTCCAGTTCCTGACAATGATGAAACTATTGTGTCTATAGCTTCAGACCCTGAAGCTACAAGAACAAACTTGATGATATTTTACAAACATGAACCCCTACCCGATGAAGTTAAACAATCGCAAACAGGTTTTGTCATCAACTATGTCTTGAATGTTGCTTCAAGCATGATAAGCGACCGATTCGATGAAATTACTCAGAAGCCAAACTCTCCTTTCTTAGGTGCATACGCTTATGACGATGATTATTTTGTTGCAAAAACTAAAGATGCATGGACAGTTGTAGGTGTGTCGGCCGATGATAAAATCAAAGATGCATTGTCTGCAATGATTCGCGAAACTGAACGAATGAAAAAGTTTGGATTTACAGAATCGGAGTATGAAAGAGCACGTGAGAACACACTTAAATCGTATGAAAATGCTTACAACAACAGAGATAAACAACAAAACAGTGTTTATTCGCAAGAGTACGTAAATAGCTTCATCAACAATGAGCCATTCCCAGGAATTGAATATGAGTACAATATGGTTAAAATGATTGCCTCAAACATACCAGTTGAGGGAATCAACCAAACTATAGCTTCATTGATTCAAGATAACAATATGGTTATTTCAATCTCGGGTCCGGACAAAGAGGGCTTAGTGTATCCTTCCGAACAAGATATTTTAGATGTTGTGAAACAGGTTAAGGCAGAAGAAATTGAAGCATATGCAGAGGAGATTTCTGATGAACCTCCTATTGCAACTCCACCTGTTGCAGGAGAGATTATAAAAACAGAAAAAAATGAGGAGTTTGACGCAACAGTTTGGACACTCTCTAACGGTATGAAGGTTGTATTAAAGAATACTGATTTCAAAGATGATCAAATCCTGATGACAGCGTCAAGTGTGGGTGGATACTCACAATATGCTGAACAAGATCCCATCAATAGTAAAACAATGAGCAGCATTATGACATTGGGTGGCGTTGGCAATTTTAGCGCAACGAACCTTCGGAAGGTGATGGCTGGTAAGACAGCATCCGCCTCCCCTACTGTTAGTTTGATAACTCAGGGCTTTAGCGGTTCTTCATCCATCAAGGATTTTGAAACGATGCTACAACTTGTTTATCTCTACTTCACATCTCCACGCAGTGATAAGGATGCTTTCGATTCGTTTATTGAAAGAATGGAGTCGCAACTCAAAAATGCTGAAGCAGAGCCAATGGTTGCTTTCAGTGACTCCGCAAACTATGCACTATATGGTGATAATCCAATTGTTTCGCGCATAAAACTAGAAGACTTAAAGAAGATAGATTACACTCAGATAATGAAGATGTACAAACAGATATTCTTTAATCCTGGTAGTTTCACTTTCACATTTGTGGGCAACATTGATGAAGAAGCTATTAAACCTGCAGTACTAACCTATCTTGCATCATTGAAAGGTGAAGCAACCCAAGGTGAGTTTCTACATGTACCGATGGATGTGAGCACTGGTAAATCGAAAAACGTTTTCCAAAAGGAGATGCAAAATCCAAAAGCTTCAGTATTTAATGTCTATACAGGTAAAACAGAAAGAACGCTCAAGAACACATTGCTTATGAGCATGTTTGACCAAATTCTAGATATTGTTTATACTGAAAAAGTTCGTGAAGACGAGGGTGGAACTTATGGTGTTTCGTCAAGAGGCAGCATTTCTCGATACCCAGAAGACCAAACTGTTTTGCAAATCGTGTATGATACCGATCCAGCTAAAATGGAACATCTGAACTCCATTGTTCACAAAGAGCTGCATGACATAGCTGCAAACGGTCCTCGCGAAGCGGATTTCAATAAAGTGAAAGAGTTCATGAATAAGAAATATACCGAAAGCATAAAGGAGAACAGCTATTGGACAGGAATTTTGAGTACATACTATTTCTACAACGAAGACAATCATACTGAATATCTTGACACTTTGAATGCTTTAACAGCAAACGACGTGAAAGTATTTGCCAGTGATCTACTATCTCAAGGAAACGAAATAGTTGTGAGCATGATGCCCAAAGAGGTAGAAGCAGAATAATTAAGGATGATGTTTATTTCATAAAACACATTGCTCAATAAATCAAAGGGTGGAAGTTCGATAGAGCTTTCACCCTTTTTTTCATTTCACTTTATATGCATATCACAGTAGATTTGTGAAAAAACCTCTTTAAGATATGATAAATATAATAGATGATTGAGTATTGCATATAAATTGCGCTTAGCGAACTTCTGGATTTGCCTTTTTGTAAAGCCCTCTCTGCTTATCCACATCATCATACTCCGTCGAGCAATTTGTTTTCTGCTTGGATTCATAAAGTCTGTGTTTTCTGTGCATCAAAAACACTTTTAGTACAAATATTTTATGCTTTCTTGGTATCAGGATTCCATAAAGGATGCAATCCTTTCTACTTTCTTGGTATCAGGATTTCATAAAGGACCGATCCTTTCTACTTTCTTGGTATCAGGATTCCTTAAAGGACCGATCCTTTCTGCTTTCTTGATGTCAGGATTCCTTAAAGGACCGATCCTTTCTGCTTTCTTGGTGTCAGGATTTCATAAAGGATGCAATCCTTTCTGCTTTCTTGGTGTCAGGATTTCACAAAGGACCGATCCTTTCTGCTTTCTTGGTATCAGGATTCCATAAAGGACCGATCCTTTCTACTTTATTGGTATCAGGATTTCATAAAGGATGCAATCATTGTTGTTTTCATGGTTTCAAGATTCCATAAGGGACTAAGCCAAAGTGGCTTCTTGGCATCAAGTTTATATAAAGAACATAGATTAAATGCTTTATTCAGATATTATAAGCATAAAAGCATGAGCAGAACTATCAGAAAACAAAGGTCGAAAGCAATATACACCTCCGACCTTTATCCATCAACATCTAAAGCTGATGGTATTATTAATTGTAAAGCGATTATTTCGCCAACTGTCGCTCTATCTTTACTGGGTCATGTTTGTACTGAAACAGAATAGCGAAAAGAATCATAACTACCACCGAATATGTAGTGAATATAAACCAAGCATAGTGAATGCTTTAATAAAATATTATGCCTCCTATATTTGCTTATTCTTTTACATTCATACTTATTGAATGATAAATCTATTTTACAAAAAAAGATATAAAATAATTAATACTATAAATGAAGCTGTTAACGCTATTTCTTTTTTTAATCTGTTACTTCTAAACAATATCCAAAATAAACAATAAATCGTACTGAAAATCAAACCTACAAGCCCTAAGTTGAACTCTTTTTGCAGTGGATTGCTAGTATAAACGAAGACATATATGGCAATCAATATGATTATCAGTATCCATAAAACAACTTTTGTTTTTTTTAAACTTTCCATCCTAATGATATATAAATTGATACGATGTATGTGTCATTCCTGTTGGAGAAATCATTGTTGTTTCAATATATTCAGCACCATTCTGACTTCCCTGTAAGTAATTATCTTCCATATGAGACCAATGTAATCCTTCAAGATAAAACTTACCTCCAATAAGATAACCTGCAGCGGGTGTTCCAACTATACTTGCAATTACTCCACCCCATTGACTAGAATGACTGTTTACTGTTTGCATCGCATTCATCAATGCGATTGTTTCAGAGTGGGATAATTGAACAGATCTTATGAAATAGTTTGGCCCATGTTCTGTCTCAATGCCCGCTTTTAATCTAATTGGAGGGATTGGAATTGACTCACCCTTGTTTATTCCCAGAAGTAAATGCTCAAATAGATTTTGGGAAATATTTAAACTTGTTCCCACTTCTTGCTTATTATTCAAAATAAAAGCAATATCGCTTTTTTCTGATAAATATTTATCAATTCGCATGAATGCTTCATTGATAATCTTGAGTTCCCGTTCTGTAAATGCTTTGTTGTTATTATGCACGTTTACATCCAAATATTCTGAATATTCTGTTTTTTCATCAAAGAACAATGATTGATCTGCGATTTCACAACTTTGCATCATAATACCAAAAGTAATAATACTTACCAATATAATTCTTATACTAAAAGTGTCGTTTTTTTTCATTTGTTTTATAATAAATAATTCAAAATAATTTGTTTTTTATACTATGAAACCGTCTAAAAATTAAACAACTAAATAATTTTCTCTCAAAGGCAGGCAGCTTGCCAAAATAGAAAATATATCATGCTGCCCCACTTCAAGTAGGCAAGAGAGCCTTTGGTGTCCGAGGACTCCAAAAACAGTCTTGCCATGAGGATATGTTTATTCGTTTCATAACTATTTAATTATTTTATATTATTCGATTGTAATATTTGAGTCATCCAACACTTTTCCCATTTTATTTTAAATGCTGTTTATAACTGGAGAGGCGATCTTTATCTCCTTATCCAATATTATTTGTGCCAATTCCTGTGCTTCTTTTTGTCGTTCAGTTTCCTGATAAAGTTCAGTCAACTGGAATAGCGGCATAAATTTTATAGGGCACATTGCCGCTGCTTTTTTTAGATGACTTTCTGTTGCGCAGTATTGCTGCAATTGAAGACAATTATCTGCCATTAGCATTTGCAGATCATAGTCCGCCCAAAGTTTATTGCATTCAGTAGCTACCTTCATGCTCTCATCATGATATTCTGCCACATTTAGTTCTGCTGCATAATTGTATAGGAACAGATCGTTGTAACATAAATGGGTGTAAAGCGATTTGTATTGTGGCAGCATTTGGTGCGTTTCGCCTCTTAAGGATTTATGGGCTATTATGTGCCACTCTCGTTCAAGGTGGGCTTGATAGGCGGTTGCAGTTAGCAATGCTAACGTAAATAGTGATAGCGTTCCTTTTAACCATATATTATTAGCAATTGATGATTGTT
>DATERO010000348.1:0-2450 GCA_035271465.1 Dysgonamonadaceae bacterium
GCGCCTGAGTCAACAAGGGCTTTTATTTCTTTTCTATTAGTCGTATGCCTGATCACTTTAATTTTTTTATGATGAAATCCCTTTAATTGAAGAATATCAGCAAGTTGCAACAATATCACCTCTTTCAAGTTTCTGATTGTACTGCGGAAACATCTCCACACTCAACTAGAAAACTCCTTGAACGCACTAAAAAATTCCCCTATAATGCTCTATAAATGAGGGCACAATAGTTTCAATTTGATGCCAATCTGAATTAGGTATTTCTACTACCGCAAAAAAATCAATCCAGAACCACTCCATATCTTTTGCTTCAAATATTTCAATAAACCCTTCTATGGTATCAATATAATCATACTTTCTAAATTCACCTTTTACATTGGCTTTAACACACTTAACGACACTACCATCATAGATAAATTCGATTATATTATTCAATTCTAGCCCTTCAAAATTCTCAACAGAAGATTCCTTGTCCTTAATAGCAGACGCTTGTATATACAGCTTAATTGGGGAATTTACAGAATTTGATATTTCTTGAAGTATTTCTTCAAATTTCCCACTCTTTATGTCCTCGACTAATTTTTGCCACACCCAATCAGATTTTATACAAAGTTTCTCTGCGGTTCTTTGCGGGAGCATCTGTCCAGCTTTACTAGATATGCCTTTCTCTAAGTGAAAACCAACTCTAAACTCTTCAGAATTCTTAGGTTTATATATTGCAATCTTCCCATATTTATAGGAAGGCCACTCCTTCGATGGAACCAACCACCACAGGGTATTCTCAGGTTTATGATAGTTCCAGGGTCTGAGCGTAAAATGATCAAAACCTCTATTTTTTAGTTCATCAAGCGCTTTATGCGATGCAACATTTGTTGAAATGTTCGTACTCATTATTTAATCTCCCCCTAATCATTGTATTCTTGTATCCTCCAAATATCCTTTGACAGGTTTAATAGAAGCTCCTGTCTTTCATCTATTGATACAGCTGTCCACTCTGAGAAGGCTTTAAGCTTTGAATTGATTCTATTAATCGATGAGTTGTTGCCAACAGAATTTAATTGAACAATGCTGCTTGTTAAATAGCACTTACTTTTTTTGTACTCTTCACTTTTAGCACTAAAGAAGTCATTACTCGCTACAATGTTAATGGGTTTCTCAAGCATGGTAAGGTTCCCTAGTTTAATTTTGTAATCATCATAACTTAGCCCAGGATTGTTTGATATGAAATCAGAAAGTAATTCTGGACTTGGTGTATTCGGTAAAATATGTTCTATCTCTAAAGAGGTATACTCAGATATTGAGCCAGGCTGTTTGATACCCTTATATGCCATGTCTACATATTGAGTGATTTTTGCCAGCATATATCTTGTACGATACTTTTGCATTGAATTTGATGTGTATCGTCTCATCGCATCAGCCATTTCATATTCTTTAGATTCTATACTACTTAAAAATCTTGTTTTCAAGAAATTGTTGTACTTCGAAATTTGTTGTTCTCTATTCGTTGTTTTTGAAATATCTCGTAGTTCATCTGCCCATCTGGAAAAGTTCCTCTCTAACTCTTTTGTAGGTGTTTTTGAGTAAATATAGTAAAAAAGAAAACTCTCAAGTTGAACCAGGAAATGATCAAATAGATACTTAGGAAATTTACTTGCAGCAAGTAATAATATATAGTGCAAACTAAAAGCCCCACCACACATTTTCTTTAAGTTATCCATCTTAAGATTATGTAGTCCATCATTTCCTCGACCATTTAAAAAATCAACATACTTTTCAACATCCAGAATTATGCTGTGCACGAAATCAAACGGTTTGTTTTGGTAATTGCACATTTCCGCATTTTCTTTTTTTGTGAACCAATCATAAATTTCATCTTCTCTGATGATATAGTCATTCCGGTTATTCTCAATCTTATAATTTGCCATCAAGAAGTATCTTAAAAATCTAAGCGGTTTCTCTTTATGTTTCTCTAAAGGAGCCGTTATTTTTTTCCATTCGTTTTTAAGCTTGTTGAAATCATCTTTCTTAACCTGAGTAAATAATAGGTTCTTAAGCAAATCCATAGGATTCAATCCAATTCCTCGCTCATTGATTGTTTCAAATATCTTTAAAGCACTGCCAACATCGGTTGAAATTTGAATGAATACAACATCGTTTGTAAGATATCCCCAATATTTAGCCAAACTACCATTTTCAAGATAGTTATCTTTAAGATACCGATAGATGACATCATAGGCATTTATTATGTTTTCAAGCGAACCAAATGATGTGATACCTGATGCCTGAATTTCATTTTTTGTAGTAATAGGATCTGCATTTATTTCTACTATTCTTTTCATAAGTTCACTTGCATTTTCATATCTTGGGTCCAGTTTAAGTGCAGTTACCACCTTTCCCTCTCTGGTAGGATAACTCGTTGATATAAGCCCACTGATTAGTTGATAATTATC
>DATERO010000349.1:0-25069 GCA_035271465.1 Dysgonamonadaceae bacterium
ATGATGATTCTCCGTTGATTGATTTAGTAAAAAGGACTGGATTAGAAATAGCATAAAAAAACTACAGGCAACATTTAGATCATAATTAAACCAGGAACGCAGTTTGATTATGAACTGTGTTGAACGTTACCTTCGGAAGCAAGATGTATTATAGGAATTGAATAGTGTCAGCTTGTTTTTTAGTGCTGGGTTTGCCGTGAGAATTATCTCAGTTTTGTTGTTCAGGAGTTCATTTTGTTTCAAAATACCATTATTATTGCGCTTCCCCAATCTTATTACGGCGCCTTTTTATTATTGCGGAGGCTAAATCCTTCAATTTCTTTCAGTTTGGGCAATACGTTTCCAACCTCGATAATTCGAGGCATTTTTTTGTTGTGCTAGCCTTACTCTTGCAGCTTTTGTTGATTGTAGCTTTTCGTTTTTTTAGGTCCATCACGTTGTCGTATTCGATATTGCGGTTCAATGATCTCTACCACTAACATAATGCCTTTTCCACAACATCGGCATAGTTTTGATTCGAATATGTTTTTCAGTTTTAGGATATGGAATTTTTTCCGATAGTGCTGACATGCCTAGTATATGGCGATAAAAATATTTTATGGCACTCACTGCAATGCGCATTGATTCTGGTGAAAGGTTGAGCCCTTCTTTGATGTGGCATACAAAAGCCACCAGTTGATCTTCCCTTAGCTGTTCGGGAGGAAGTTCATAAAACGCATGCAGTCTTTTAATGGCTGCCATGTAACTTTTGATGGTACTGACCGAAAAGTGGTTAACCACCATCCGCTGACTAAATTTTTCTAACTTGACATCAAATGCCGAATCTTGTTTTTTTTCATATCTTTAATTTTTAAATAAATGGTGGACTAAAGATAAGAACTGTAAGGATGCAAAAATTATTGGTGTTGCGAAACCCACCTCCAGAGGAGGTTTAGTTTAACACACGCTAAATTTAATTGCCGTTTTAGTTCGGACAACTTACTTTTTCAGCCCGCAATAAATTCGGTGTGACTCGACAGTAAATCAACTCGCAATTGGCAACTAAACTTAGCGCCACCGTTAGCAACAAGGCAAGGAGCGATACAATATCAAATATCATGATAGAGAATTTAGAACATTTCTTTAAAGAAAAATTTCAAGCTTCGGAAAATGAAATTTCAGATGTGGTACGTTTTTTCAAATACAAAAAAGTAGATAAAAAAGAAATTTTAGTTGAGAGTGGCGATGCTTGCCGATATCTATATTTTGTATTAAAAGGGTGTTTGAAAGCTTCTTTTATCGACCCTAAAGGGATAGAAACTATACGTTATATTGCTTTCGAAAATCAATTCATTTCTACCCTACACAGTTTTATTAATCAAACACCTACCACCGAATATATAACTGCAATTGAACCTTCGGAACTATTGATTATAAACCATACTGATTTTAAATCAGCACTGAGTAAAATTTCCCTGTTCAAAGATTTCTACATAGGTATGCTTGAAGGAACATATTTGCATAACCACTGGCGCATTGAAACCTTTTTACAATTAGATGCTAAACAGCGGTATGAGTATATACTGAAGAATAATGCGCAGCTTGTTCAACGTCTATCCAATAAAAACCTATCCCGATTCCTTGGTATTACTCAAGAAAGTTTGAGCAGAATAAAAGCTAAAAAATAGTTTTTTATCATATGTCAATGTTTTCAAAATTCTGAAGCTCCATCTTTGTTGCATACAAATATTTAAAATAAATGAGTATGCAAAAGAAATATAAAATAACAGTAGTTATTGCAGCCACTATAGTTGTCATAGCTTCAGTAGCAGCTAGCTTGTGGTATTCAATGCCAAGCGAGCAGAGAAACATGATGTTGTTTATGATGAAGAGTGGAGAAAGTTATGAGGATTATCTGGAATTTCAGGTAATTGAACCCAATGTATTCGCTCCCTCTCCAACCAGTTTCAAGCCTAATACTGCAGAAACATCAGATAGTAATTATAACAGCAATATTACAGTAATAGCAGGAAGAATGTTGAATGAAAATTCAAACATGTTCAAACAAGCTGCGGTGCAACCTAATGGTGCGAATAATTATACTGGGTGGCATCTAATTGCTGATGAAGGTTTTAGAGAGGGTGTAAACACTTTTGGGCCTTCTCCGCTAAGTTATCTAACAACTGGTGCAGCAGCAAATTTACACACTCAAGTTCTTCGGGCTGCAAAAGTATTGGGACTTGAACTAGAAAATGTGAAGGTGGAAGTACTGAATAAATTTTATTGGAATGAAATGCTTTCTGATAAAGGAACTGGAAATTTGGGCGAAACACATACAAACATCATTATAGAAAGTAATGAGTCTGATGAAGCCATATATAAATTAAAAAATATTGCACTTAATTCATGGGCTGCAGGAGAAGCTTTTGGTAACGAGACCATAATTGCACCCACATTGGTTTTAAATGGTGAACACTGGAAAAGCAATCGTACTGTTCCTGGCACATCTCTTTCCGATAAATCATATGTAAATGATTTGAAAATAAGTCATATTACAGAGTTCCCCAAAAAATCGGAATACCTACAACAAGTGAATGAAGAAGATAATGATATGTCATTTGATGCTATTTCAAATCTTACTTTTGAAATACTAGCTATTTCTGAGTCGGCAGAAAATGCTGATAGAGCGCAATTGAAAAAAATTACCGTTTCATTTAATACACCTACTTCTGAAACATGGGAATTATACTCCGATGAGCTTAATGGAATGGAAGGAACAATATTAGCACCCACGTCTTTAGAATATCTTACTGCAGGAACAGCTTTATGTTTAATATCACAACTTACACTTGTTAGCGCTATGTTACATCTAGATTTCAGTGACTTTCGTGTTGAACAGCAAATTGATTATCGAGAAGAGAATATAAATACTACATCTATGGTCGCTTACGCTGACACAGTTCACACAAGTGTCATTATTGAATCGAACGAATCTGAAGAGCGATTAAATCAATTTTATCAAAAATCCTTATCGTTATGTTTTGCTGGCGAGGCTTTTAAAGGTGTTACAGATATGCACACACAGTGCTATTTAAATGGGAAACTTATGAAATAGCAATGTGCTTAACATTTAGACAAAATCTACAAAACCTATTTGAGGTGTTAATCTCAAGTAGGTTTCGTTTTTTATCATATGTCAATGTTTTTGGAATAGGATTACCGCAACTTTGTAGTAGTAATTTTAAAAACTGAAAACATGACATATACGACATTATTAAAGCAAGGTGAAAATTTGGCATTGTGGATTTATAAGAATATCACAAGTAAGTTCACAAGTATGTATAGCAAAATTAAAGACAGGTTCCCTATTTTTGAAAGCCACCCTTTACTTAAATACAGTTTAATTCCTATACTAATATTTCTGTTTGTTGGACTTCGATATATCATAAAATTTGTAGTTAACGAAGTAGCTGCATGGACTTCAAGTTTTGTAGGCGAAACATCAGGACTTAATATTTCAGAAGGAACAATTGTGATTTCTATTGCAGCATCATTTATCCTATTGCGTGTTGTATTGCAATTAAGGAATCGAAGAAATAAAACCAACGTATAATATGTCAACTATGAAAACAAAAAGCAGCTTACCTAAATCACGAAAGAACTACTATGTTGACATTGCGGCTTTGGTTCCATTTCTTATGTTATTGTTCACAGGAATTATTATGCTAATGTATCATACTGGTACATCTAAATTGGAAAATATTCTTAGTAGAGATGGACATTTCTGGCTCAACACTCACATAGCTTTTGCCATTATCTCTAGTATGATAATATTAGTGCATCTAAGTTTACACCTAAATTGGTTTAGAAAGCTATTTTCAGCAAAAAGGAATAAATATTGGTTTAGAAACCTGATGTTGGTAATTCTGTTTTTTGTTACTGCGTTTACATCATTTATTCCATTACTGATATTAGAAGAATCAACAGCTTCGAGTATGATTCTTGGTATTCACAACAAATTTGGTTTATTGCTAATAGCTTTCTTTATTATACACTTACTTAGCTACTCTAAATGGCTGATTAGTACGACCCAAAAAGTATTTATAAAAAACACCAAGAAGGAGGTATGAAATGGCAGGATTTAAACAAAGACTAATAACAAAGAAGTTAGAACAGGAATTAAGCATAAAAAATGGGATAGTTACAATTGATGAAACATCGTGCGATGGATGTGGAGTGTGCGTCGACACTTGTCCCCAGTCAGCAATTCAGATAAAAACTCTTTCAGAAAAAGAAGTTAAAAAATTATCATTTAAAGGTCGATTGAAAGTAAAAATAAAAGGCAGCAATAAAGCCTATATAAGTTCCGATATGTGTACTGCTTGTGGTTTATGTATGAATCAATGCCATGAGTTTGCAATTCATAAGACAAATCGGTGCTAAAGCCCAGTTGCTAACAATGTGTCATAAGTAATGCGGGGAAAGTGCTATATTTAAGGTCTAAACATTTAATAAACGGCAGTGTAACTTGATAGGTTTGAAGCCCGCAATCCCTTACTGGCCATAGTGTGCCGAGAAGCAGAACATCGGTAAATTATAAGTTCTGCATGCTGTAATTGAGATAGTGGAAACCAGTTGTAAGGTCGGACCACCGCTTTCGCTGTACAGGCAGAGGAAGCAAACCACCTAAAGGTGCTGTGGTAAAGAGCCATGGTGCTGAGCGTTTAGGAAAAGTCTCATCACGAATGAGAGCAGGTATGGATATAGGAGCTGAATCCCGATAATCATCGTGGATGAACCATTGATAGCTTGTCCCGATTATTTTGGGAAGGAGTCGAGAAGTTGCTATCCCGAATATACATCGGGATCAAAAGCTACGGATTATATGACGGAGTTATAAGTTTAGCGGACACCTGATTTACTGGCTAAACGGCAGGCGTCTTAAAGAGGGCAGGAATTATATCTGGGCTTAGTTACGGAACTTGAGAACCTGCATGGGAATGCTAAGGGAAACGTACAATGAATACAATTCAGAGGCGGTAAACCGATGATTCATGCAGGGGCAGACTAACCCGTAGTAGTGATGATACAACTGTAATGGGAGAGGAGCGAAGGGGTTAGCTAGTATGAATTACATTTTGCCAACTTGAAAGAGGATGAGCTATAGAATGTATGACATATTAGAAGAGCCGTGTGATGGGAGACTATCAAGCACGGTTCTGTGAGAGGCTGGAGGGGAAGTTCCTCCGGCCTACTCGACCCACCACCGTTGTGCACAAGGTAAGACAGCTGCAAACGTATAACAAATTGAATAGATGGATTTTGCAAATAATAATTTCAGGGTAATGACGTGTAATGTCACTAAAATGACAGGATAAATTCATAAGAAAATGACTCTTAGTTTATAAATTATTAACAATATTGCTCGACAATTAGATGATTATGAAGCAACCTGATTTAGGATTAAAAATTATTGACTTAAGGCAAACCA
The DNA here is from genome assembly GCA_035271465.1 of Dysgonamonadaceae bacterium. GTDB lineage: Bacteria > Bacteroidota > Bacteroidia > Bacteroidales > Dysgonomonadaceae > UBA2632. Next base: position 5,471 of record DATERO010000349.1, read on the forward strand.
AAGGATTAACTCAAGAGGAGTTGGTGAAACAATGCAATATAAGTGTAAGGACTTTACAACGTATTGAATCTGGTGATGGAGAACCAAGAGGATATACCTTAAGATTAATTTCTAAAGTTCTTGATTTCGATTTTTTCAGCCTATCTCAAAATGATTCTAATCATGATTCAAAAGAAAGTAAATCTATAAAACCGGACTATATGAATAATTTAGACAATGCTAGAGATGTTTTAATCAAGAGATATGCTTTATTAAACAACTCATCAGTTGATAAAATAAAATATAAACTAGAAACCAGCCCAATTGAGGAGATTATGGTAAAGCATAATAAAATGCTTATTTTATCAAAAGCGTTAGTAATAGTCGTTGGTCTATCTTTAATTGTTCAATTTGCTTCATTATACTTATCTAAAAGTGTCACTATTGCTTTGATTGCAAATGTTTTATTGCTAATTGTTTTTTTCAAAGGACTACATGATAACTCTGAAATTAAAAATATACTAAAAGCGCTTAAGGAAATTGGACAAAACAAATAAAAATATTGATATTCCTTTTTATGTTCAATTTTAAAAGACTATAAACCATGACTTAAGACTTATTATCTTGATTCAAATATATTGCATGGAAAATAAACCCAGTGCACAACAAACGCTAAATTTAATTGCCGGTTTCGTTCGGAAAACTTACTTTTTAGCCCGCAACAACTTCGGTGCGGCACGACAGGAACCCAACCCGCAATCGGCAACTAAAACTTAGCGCCACCGTTATGCCCCATAAAAAGTCTGCGTTACCAAATAATCTAATTGAATTGATACGAATAGAACTTAACTAAATTTTAGATTTAGGTCTTTTAACTCAAAAAACAATGATTCTAGTTTGAAATATCAGTATCTTAAGATATTTGATTTAAATAACAGTTAAAATTTCTTTTACTTTGGTTCAAAAAAACATGAAACTATTTAAACGAATTGCACAATCAATTTTCCTATTTTTTCTTATCTCTTGTGGACAAAAGACTCCAGTAATAGATTTAACTGAGCTTCATTCTCTGGGCGACCATAATGATATATATAAGGTTAATAATGTGGATAATGAATTAATAGAAGTATATATAGTTGATGATAGTCTTCATCTAGACAGACATAAAAAGGCTTTAAGACAAAAAGATAAACCGAACTATGTTTATTCAATACAGTTTGGAGAAAATCTTGTAACCGATTATCGTATAAAGGAGTTTTTCAACAATGACAATATTATTGTTGAACATTCTATGAGAAAAGGAGCAAATTTCTTTTCGGCAATTGTTTGGTCCATTTCAATGACTCTGTTTTATATATTGATAATTTTTGGATTATTTTATCTGTTTTTAAGACTCACCATTAAAGTCGTTTTAAACCATTATAAACCAAAATGGATATTTGATCAGTTTGATGAACTGATGAATAAGTACAATAATAAAAACATCAATATCAAAGATTTAATTGAGACTTTTCCTGTTAGATCAGGCGATAGGATAATATTAGTTTCGATGGATAAAATTATAGATTTTACAGTCACTAATAATTTTCTTTTTTTAACTGATTTTGATAATAACGAATATCTAATAGATTGCAGTTTAAAGGATCTTGAGAGCAAGTTACCAACCAATTTTGTTAGAATTCATAGAAATACTATTATCAATAAAAGCTATATTAAAGAGATCAAAAAGTTAGAGGATGGTAGATATGATCTGATTATTATGATGGATAAAAAAGATAAAAAAATGACTTGCAGTAAAAACTATAACGATAATATTAAAGATTTATTAAAAATATAAAAATTACGGGGCTAAGTGTTAGTTACACGTTCAATTTTTAATTTAATTGGGATATTATCCATGAGATTTAATTGCTTTTCAATACAATTTAAACGAAATTGAAGTTCTTAACCCAACTTGAAAACACACAGCCATATAGCATTGTCTGTCAATGCGTAGTGTATTTTATTTTTACAATTGGGGATCAACTATAAAATTTACAAAGAATGGTAAGGAAATGTGGGTATATGTTCAGATGTCTGATCAAGGATATGATATGGTAATAGCCGAAGAAGAGTTTATGAATCAGGATATTAAGTATAGTGAAATGTTTGACCAAATTAATTTTGGTGATGCTCTAACATTATATATCAACTTTGAATCTGGAAAATATGCAATAAAAAGCGATTCGCATAATATAATAGATGAGTTGCATAAGATGTTAAGTAGCAATTTAACTTTGAAAATAATTATTGAAGGGCATACCGATAACCTTGGTAATTCCACTTCAAATAAGACCCTTTCTGAAGAACGAGCAACAAGTGTTAAAGCTTAGCTTGTAAATAATGGCATTTCAGCAGACCGAATAAAAACCGTTGGCTTTGGTCAAGACAAACCTGTTGCTAACAATTCAACAGAAGACGGTAAAGCAAAGAACAGACGTGTTGAGATTAAAAAACAATAACCATAGGTGCTAATACGGAAATTAAAATTCGAAGTGCTGATGAAATCGATTTTTTACAAATTGTGAACTTGTTTAAAGAATTTGCGATATTTGAAAAGCTTCCCGACAAAATGATTAATTCAGTTGATAGAATGATTAAAGAAAAGGATTGTTTTAATTGTTTTGTTGCTGATTCATAAGATTATAGGATGTGCGACTTATTTTTCTGTTATTATACTTGGATTGGTAAATGGTTATACATGAATGATTTATATGTGAACCTGAATATACGGCAAATGGGATTGGTACAAAACTGATAAATCAAGTGATAGAATTGGCTAAAAGTTCGCAATGCCGCAAATTACGTTGGCAAGTATCAGATTGGAATAAACCGGCGATCGATTTTTATAATAATATTAGAGCTACAATTAATCATCCCGAACAAAACTGTGATTTGATGCTGGATTAATAAAATGAAAAATAGCTGTGCCTGTTATGTGCAAAATTTATTTAATTAAAGCTTAATTTGCATGCTGGTAATTTGTAAGTAGTAATTTTATTGTAAATCATTAAAAATAATTTATATGAGCATTATTAAAGACACTCTTAGGGAGGTGTTAATTTCACTTCATTTCGATTTAACCCAAAATCTAAAATACGATCGTCTTACAAGAAAAATATTAAAAAATTATCTTAAGGAAAACTATAATTGTATTGACGTTGGCTGTCATAAAGGTGAAATATTAGATTTAATGCTTAAATATTCACCTGAAGGGAAACATTACGCTTTTGAACCAATACCTTATCTATTTGATGGATTGAAAAATAAATACAAGAATAGAGCTGAAATTTTTCCATGTGCTCTCTCTGATACTAACGGAGAAACTACTTTTCAGCTTGTCAAGAACGCACCTGCATATAGTGGTATAAAAAGGAGACATTATGATATTACAAATCCAGAAATTGAAGAAATAAAAGTAGAATTAAAAACTTTAGATGAAGTTGTTCCTTTAGATGAAAAAATTCATTTTATAAAAATTGATGTAGAAGGTGGTGAATTTGGTGTAATTAAAGGTGCAGAAAATTTATTAAAAAAGAACAAACCTATTCTTTTATTTGAATTTGGTAAGGGGGCAAGCGAATACTATGGAACAACCCCTTCTGATTTATATAATTTTATTTCAAATGAAATAGGTTTGAAAATATACACTCTGAAATCGTTTATTAATAACGAACAAGCTATAAGTGAAGTCGAATTTGAAAATTACTTTAACACTAATCGGGAATATTATTTCATAGCTTGTTTTAGTGAAAGCAAATAAAATCGATTGCCAATAATATGTGTTTATCATAAACCTTCATCGGGCGTGTGCGATTTAGAGTCTGTTCTGTTTTTTGTAAAGGTGCGCAGGCGAATACTTCGCATTTAACGTTGTCTGTTATTAAAACAAACCGCATTAAAATGAATAATAATTCAGAGAATTTTGATGATTATTTAGACAATCACTACATACACAGAAGTAATTGGTTAAGAGCAGCTGTGCTTGGAGCAAGTGATGGGATTTTATCAACCTCGAGTCTTGCGATTGGTGTTGCTGCTGCAAGCAACTTTAGAGAACCAATTATTTTAGCAACTTTAGCAGGATTGGTTGCGGGTGCTTTATCAATGGCGGCTGGAAAATACGTTTCAGTAAGTTCTTAAACCGATATAGAAAAAGCTGATATTGAAAGAGAAAAAATTGAATTGAATGAAACGCCAGAACTTGAATTACATCGTTTGGCCGAAATTTATGAGAAAAGAGGACTTAAAAAGGAAACAGCTTTTACTGTTGCACAAGAATTAACGGAATACGATGTTTTAGCGGCTCACGTAAGAGATGAGTTGGGAATTAATGATATAAGTAAAGCCAAACCAATTCAAGCAGCTTTAGCTTCTGGTGCTTCATTTACGGTAGGTGGAATACTTCCTCTTATTGTATCATTATTTCTATCGCTTTCAAACATCGAGTATTATTTATATGTTTTTGCAATTGTGTTCCTAACTATTTTAGGTGCATTGGCTGCCAAAACAGGCGGTTCAAATATTGGAAGAGCTATTTTAAGAATCACGTTTTGGGGAACAATTGCAATGGGGTTGACTGCTTTCGTTGGATACATGTTTAATGTAAATGCTGGGTAAATAATTACTCACAAACTCACGCGATTGCTAATTTAACGTTCATTATGAATACAATTAATATGAACCATTTTAGCTTTGTGTGCGTCGAATGCTAAATATCCCGTAATTTTTTACTGCGTATAGACCCTCTTTTTTCACCAAAACACAATCACTTAACATAGGCGTATTCGTGCTAATCTGCTTACTATTTTTTAAAATCGAACTTAGGTTCGTTTATATGCCCTATCTTTGTGCGTTCTAAAAATTATAGAGCTTTTGATATGAATTTTGAAAAAGAATTGACAGAGAGAAGTGGTTCAAAGTGTGAACTGTGTGGTGCAACTGATCATTTGACCTCTTTTGAGGTCAGCCCTCCACAAAGCAACAGTGCCGAGGATTTTCTTATGGTTTGTGGCACTTGTGATGAACAGTTAAACAATTTGGAAAAAATCAACCCAGTTCACTGGCATTGTCTTAACGACAGTATGTGGAGTCATGTCCCTGCGGTTCAGGTGGTTGCTTGGCGAATGCTAAACCAACTTAAAGACGAAGGCTGGCCACAAGGCTTGTTGGATATGCTCTATCTTGATGAGGAAACATTGGCGTGGGCTAAATTGGGACTTGAAGAAACAACAGAAGATGATACAATTAAGCATATTGATAGTAACGGTAACGTTCTTCAAAACGGTGATAATGTGGTTTTGATAAAAGATTTGAGTGTTAAAGGTGGAGGGTTTACTGCTAAACGTGGAACAGCCGTGAGGGGCATTCGACTTGATCCAAACAATGCCGAATTTATTGAAGGAAGAGTTGACGGGCAACAAATTGTGATTATCACTCAATATGTGAAGAAGAGTTGATGCGTTCTTTATAAAAACTTTCGAAAAGACACTTTTGATTTTTTCATGATTAGCTGATAAATTGCGATATCAATAATTACAAATATTGGAAATGGACACAATTTTAAGTTGTTAGATATAGTGAAAACCCCTACCATACAATACATTGTGTTGTTTGGTAGGGGTTTGCTTTTTTTCGGTTTTCAACGCTTTGCGACTCGTAAAAGAGTTAGTGTAAACTCATCAAAATGCAGTAATTACTTTAGTGGTAACCATTCAGTCGCACTAAAAAAGGGTAGAATTTCAGTTCAAAACAGGATGAATTGCCCGTCCCGATGTACATCGGGATTAACCCTGGGGATAATTGATAACTATAAAACGATTCTTTTGAACAAAATACGTATTGAAAAACAAACCGACTGAATGGTTACTTCTGTTTTATCACAATAAAAAATAGTAAATTAACTCCATAAAAATTTTAAACATTGAATATTATGATTCGACCCTTGACATTTTTCTTGAGTGTACTGGTTTTGGCCGGATGTACAGGACAAAAATCTAATAAAAGCAACGCTGGTTTTGAGCCGAAGCCCATCGTTTTGGAGGAGTTGCAAGTAACGCCATTGGCTATTGGTGCCGAAATGCCTGCTTTTGAATTGCCGGATATGAATGGTCGGTTGGTTTCTTCGAACAACTTTAAAGACGCTAAAATTCTGGTAATTGCATTTATAAGTAATCATTGTCCAACTGCTCAGGCTTACGAAGACAGGTTGATCAGTTTTACGAAAGATTATCAGGACAGGGGAGTTCAGGTAGTGGCCATTAATCCAAATAGTTCTTTGGCATTATTGCCCGATGAGTGTGGCTATTCTGATCTTGATGATGCTTTTGAAACGATGATTGTTCGAGCTGAGCATAAAGGATATAATTTTCCCTATTTGTATGATGGCGATAATCATGCAGCTTCGTTGAAGTTTGGCCCGGTTTCAACACCCCATGTTTTTGTTTTTGATGCAGATAATAAACTACGCTATAATGGGCGTTTGGATGGTATTGAGCGTCCGGGTACTGCCAATGCTGAAGATTTAAGATTGGCGGTTGATCAAGTATTACTTGGTGAGGAAGTTACCAATCCGATAACCAGTACTTTCGGATGTTCGGTTAAATGGTCATGGAAAGCAAGTTGGGCCAACAAGGTCAATAAAGATTGGATTTCGCGCCCCGTTGAAATATCTCAAATAGATGAATCGGGTGTGCGTGAATTGATGAAGAATGATTCGGAAAAACTTCGACTAATTAACGTTTGGGCCAGTTGGTGCGCTCCCTGTGTAATTGAGATGCCCGAGTTAGTCATGCTTCAACGTTATTATGAAAATCGTGCGTTTGAGTTAGTAACTATTTCTGCCGATTATCTCGACAAAGAGTCTGAGGCTTTGAAAGTTTTAAAGAAGAATAATGTCGCAGTACAAAATTTTATATTTTCTGATAAAGAAAAGCAAAAATTGACATCAGCGATTGATCCTGAGTGGCGTGGTTCTATTCCTTATTCTATATTAATTGAACCGGGTGGAAATATTATCTATAAAACGCAAGGTGTTATTGACGATTTGGCTATCAAACGTATTATTGTTGAGCACCCCTTATTGGGGAGGTATTTTTAGATATATAAAGTATTTATATTTTCAATTATGACAAGAATATATATAGTATTTGTAATTTTGGTTCTTATGGGTTGTGCGCGAACTGAAACTTTAGACTTGTTGGTTTTTTCAAAAACCGATGGATACCGTCACGAGGCTATTCCTGCCGGATTGGATGCGCTTAATGCGCTGGCAAAGGAGAATAAATGGACCATTTATGCCACCGAAGATTCTACCATTTTTACTTCGGAAAATCTTAATCGATTTGATGTTGTTGTTTTTTTGCAAACCGCAGGAGATATTCTTGGTGAGGCAGAACAGAAGGCTTTTAGTGATTGGGTGGAAGCTGGAGGTGGTTTGGTTACCATTCACACCGGGACGGTAACAGAGAATAACTGGTCGTGGTTTGTAAATGCTGTTGGGGCTATTTTTGTGGGTCATCCGCCTGAACAAGAAGGAAAGTTGATCATTGAAAACTTTGATCATCCGGCAACATCATTTTTTAGCGATTCAGTTTGGGTGATTGTTGATGAATGGTACAGTTTTGATCGTAATCCCCAGGGTGATGTGGATGTTCTAATATCTATTGATGAGTCTTCGTACGATGTAGATGATAATGGATGGTTCGAGGGGGTCAAACAGCGCATGGGCGATCATCCCTTGGTTTGGTCTAAGACCGTTGGAAAAGGTCGTGTTTTTCAAACTGCATTAGGTCATATTCCTGAATTTTATCAAGATCCTTTGTTTGTTCAACATCTGCAAGGTGGAATTTATTGGGCTTCGGGAAAAGAGTAATTTGAAAAATATAGATTGCAGCGCATTGATTTTATGATGAATATAATCTTCACACTAAAATGAAACCCATAATTGACCATATTCAAATAACAGTAAAAGATTTAAAAATTGCAGAAGACTTTTATGATAATTTTCTTCCAATTTTAGGTTTCGATATAAAAAATAAAGTAAAGGCTTTTATTGCAGAACATGATTTTCATGTAATTGAATATACACACGATTTGTTAGCATTTGCAATAACTTCGCCAAGAGAAGCATTCAAAAATGATACTATAAACCGTAGAAAACCTGGCGCTTTGCATCATTTGGCTTTTAAGGCAAATTCACGTGCAGAGCTTGATAATGCTTATCAAAAGTTATTGAAATTAAGAGCGAACATTGTATCCGAACCTCAAATGCATCCAGAATACGGTGAAAATTACTATGCGGTATATTTTAAGGACAATGAAAATATAAAATACGAAATTGTATGTAATGAAAAATAGAAACGTTGCCTAATAACTTGTATCAGTAATGGCTGTAAAAGTGTATAATATCAAAGCTTTTGTTCCACCCAAATTTCATCAAGGTTGGACATCTGCAGCGATAATAAAATAGGAGAGAAGCAAGTCCGTTTTGACCAATTCTATTCATGATTTTTGCCACTTAATTTTGGGTTTCACTTGAGATTTGAATACCTGATGTTTCACGAGAAGCCCAATTAAATTGGTTAGTTATTGATTATTTAAAGTAAATGTTTTCTTAAAATATATTACAATGATAGATGCACCAGATGATATAATTATTGAACATATAGCCAATCAGAGAGCTTTTTTTTCAACTCAACAAACTAAAAATATTGGGTTTAGACTAACACAGCTACATAAGTTAAAACAATCCATTCTTCAATGTCAGGAGAAAATTGAGCATGCCTTATGGGATGATTTACATAAATCGCCCGAAGAAGCGTATTTAACCGAAATTAGCATTGTTGTAAACGAAATTGACAATCATATTAAGCATTTGAAAAAATGGGCGAGACCCCGAAAAGTGTCAACACCCATCCACTTGCTGCCCTCAACAAGCAGAATAATGCATGAGCCATTGGGCCTTGCATTAATTGTTGCTCCTTGGAACTATCCCTTTCAGTTACTTATTAATCCGCTGGTAGGAGCTATTTCGGCAGGATGTTGTAGTGTATTGAAACCATCGCCCTATACGCCCAGTATTGCCAAGGTAATGGAAGATATGATTGTTGATAATTTTGATTCAAATTACATTAGTGTTGTTCAGGGTGATCGAAAAACCAACACGTTTTTATTCTCACAACGTTTCGATATTATTTTCTTTACCGGAAGTCCTCAACTTGGGAAAGTGGTTATGAAAGCTGCTGCTGAAAACCTAACACCTGTAGTTTTAGAATTGGGCGGAAAAAGTCCGTGTATAGTTGATGCCGATGCTAATTTAGATATTGCAGCTAAACGTATCGCTTGGGGTAAATTGATTAATGCAGGGCAAACTTGCATTGCTCCCGATTATCTTTTTGCACATCAATCGATTAAGGATGAACTACTAAATAAAATTGCCAAAAACATACAATTGATGTATGGCAAAAATATAAAGCAAAGTCGATTTTATCCACGTATTGTAAGCGAGCAAGCGTTACATCGATTGGCGGGTTTAATGAAACAAGGCAAAATACATACCGGCGGCGAAATTGATGCTAAGGATCGTTTTATTGCTCCTACAATTATTGACCATGTTGAGCCCGATTTTTTGATAATGCAAGAAGAAATATTTGGACCAATTTTGCCGGTAATGACATTTGAGCATATCGACCAAGCGATTAAGTACATTAATGAAAATGAAAAACCTTTGGCATTCTACTATTTTGGAAAAAACAAAAAATCAAAAGAAGTATTAGCCAAAACAACATCAGGAGGAGCTTGTGTTAACGATGTTTTGATGCATATAGTAAACCATAATTTACCCTTTGGTGGAGTGGGCAATAGTGGAATGGGTAATTATCACGGACAAGATAGCTTTTGGGCTTTTAGCAACAAAAAGGCTATTCTAACAACTCCAACGTGGATTGATTTACCATTGAAATATATTCCTTTTAAATATTTTAAAATAATAAAGAAAATTATTTGAGTGTTTTTGAATAAAACTGTTAATTTGCTGTAGCTAATACACTATTTATTTGAGCAGCATTCAAAAAAACGAAAACCTAAACTTTACTTTCAAGCAGAAAAGATGATAGACTTTTCAAATATAACAAACGGAATTTTTAGTTATGTTGATTTTTGGGAGCAAAAGTTGGCCGATTTACCACTTGATACGATTACAAACAAGCGAAATAATCAAAACAGAACAATTAAACAGATTTTAGGACATTTGATTGATTCCGCTGCAAATAATCATCAACGAATAATTCGCTTACAATACAATAATAAGCTTGACTTTCCAGATTATCAGCAGGATAATGATTTGTGGATTGCGCTGCAAGATTACCAAAATGCAGATTGGATTACAATAATTCAATTTTGGAAATATTATAACTTACACATGATTCAAGTAATTACATCTGTTGACCAGACAAAGCTTGATAATTCATGGGTGAATTTTGAAAATAATAGTGTTTCATTAAGTCAAATGATTGATGGATATTTGGGACATATTGATTTGCATTTCAACGAGATTCAAGAACTAATAGACCAATAAATGAAACAGTACCATCTACATAATCGTCCCAATCGAGAGCTTACATCAGAATCTGAAATTAAATCTATTTTGAAAAACGGAAAATTTGCTATCATTTCGATGTGTAGAGATAATGAGCCTTATGTAGTTACTTTGAGTTATGGATATGATTTAGAGAAAGGATCAATGTATTTTCATTGTGCTAAGAATGGTTTAAAGCTAGATTTTTTACGTTTCAATAAAAATGTGTGTGCTACAGTGATTGAAGACGGCGGATACATTATTGATGAATGTGGACATGAATATAATTCAGTAGTTTTTTGGGGAGATATGTTGATTGTTGATGATCTGGACGAGAAAAAACATGGAATGAACGTATTGCTTGACCATTTGGAGAATAAAGATTCGATTTTTAAAGAAAAGATGTTTAAATCGGATGAGTTTTACTCCCAAATGGAGATCCTTAGACTTGATATTAAGCAGATTCATGGGAAAGCAGGAAGATAAATAAATAATAAAGCACGAAGGTAAAACCAGTGCTATATACAATAGTTAGCAGCAATGTTAAACAACACGAAAGTTTTGTAACCTTTGACAAAAAGGTAATTGAATATTCTGGAAGAGGCATTGCACAGAAATATTAATAATGTGACTTAAAATGCACAATTGTTTAGCACCTACTGTTAAAAATTACCTATCTATATAATCAAAATTATAAAATAATTCAGTCAATAAAATGAAAAATATGAGAAAACTTCGATTGATTCTAATTATTTTTCTGGTCATTTGTAATATATCAAGTGCTCAATGGACAATAAAGCACTTAGATGAGAATTTATACAACACTGGTAATGTTGCATTTAAAAATGACTCCTTGGGGCTTTTTATGGGAGTTGGTTCTACTGCTTTGAAAACTACAAATGTGGGCGAGACCTGGAAATCCATTCAATTAAATATCGATATTGATATTAGCCAATTTCAATTTATTGGCGATTCTTCAGTTTTTGCAGTTGGCGACAGCAAATTAATAAAATCGGAAAACCTAGGTGAAAATTGGAATTCCATTTCAATTTTTACTGGAAAACAATTGTATTCTCTTTGGTTCTTTAATAATGATTCGGGAATTGTTGCAGGATATGATGAGATTTATAGAACAGTTAATAAAGGTAGTACATGGGATGCTGTTTGGAGTATCACTCAATTCGGTTATAAATACGGGACAATAAATCAGTTGTATTTTCCTTCGCCCAAAGTTGGATATGCCATTGGGAGCGGACGAAATCAGTCGAAAGACCCTCTCTTCGATAATTTTCTACTAAAATCAAACGATTCGGGAATAACTTGGGATACAATTACAACATTTTCTAATTCAACCTTATCTGCCATCTATTTCATTAATAATGATTTGGGTTTTATTGGAACTGAATCAGGTCTTATTTACAAAACTTTTAATGGTGGTAGTAGTTGGACTGAGATACCAATAACAGATTCATGGAATACGGTAAAATCAATTCAGTTCATATCCGAAATGGAAGGTTTTGCGACAGGAGGGGCAGAAATATTTATAACATCGGGAGGAGGTTCAGGTTTTTTTATTTCAAAAACAATTGATGGAGGAGAAACATGGGCAAGTTACGATACAATTGGAATCCCCCTAAATTCAATTTATTTCATAAATGACGAAACTGGATTTGTTTCGGGTAAATATGAGTTAATTATGAAATCCAATGGTACAATAGATAAATTGCCTGTAAATTATCCTTGGAATTTAGTGGTAGACCCAAATAGTATTGCTGAAAATGAATCTGCACTTTCAACAATAAAAATTTATCCGAATCCGACAACTGGAATTTTATTTGTTCAAAATTTAAATTCCAGTAAGCAAATAAAGCAAATAAACATAATCAATACCTCAGGACAAATAATAAGAATTGATAATCTGGTTTCTAATAACGATCTTTTTAAGTTAGATTTATCCAACTTAATAGCTGGGATATATTTGTTTAAAATAGAATATTTGGATAAAACAGAAGTAATTAAAATTATAAAAAAATGATAATTTATTGTTTGTGAAAAATGTAGTTTTTGCTTAGCATTCGTAAGCAAAGGAAATGTAAAGAAGACGGAAAAATGGTTTATTTTATGTCTGGAATTTGCTGAATAATGGGTGTTTTGGAACATCTTTACAACAGATGGAATTTTATCAGCTGAAAAAGATAATGACAAATATAAATACTATGAATGGCTTGATAATAAGTCGACTAATGCGTGGAAAGTAATTTGTGATAATTTCAAGAATTTGCCTTTTGATCAATTTCTACAAGCTTTAGATGATTTTAAATTTGAGAATTGTATAATGAATAAAAAACTAGTTTCGGCTAAGAGATTGGATATATAACACTTACATAAATAAAAGATTAATAATGGAAATTTCAAAGCACGAAACGGTATGGTTGGAAAGCGAAGGAGCTAAAATCATTGCCGATATTGGTGTAAAACAAGGTGATATTGTGATTGATTATGGCTGTGGAGAAGGACGATATACTATCCCCTTATCTCAAGTTGTCGGAAAACAAGGTTGTGTTTATTCCATCGAACGAGACGAAAACGCCATATCTGTTGTTCAAGACAGACTCCCACAATTTTCGAATCCCGATATTGTAAAATTTTTAAAAATTGATAATCTTGAAACATCTGCAATTCTCGAAGAAAACAGTATCGATGCAATTTTTGTTTTCGATGTTTTGCAGTATGTGAAAGATTGGGATAGGTTATTTCGTTACTTTCACAAGGTTATAAAACCAAAAGGAATAGTTTGCATTTATCCGGCTGCTATTCCACATCCAGGTGATGTTGATATAGCTTTGATTATATCGAAAATGCAAAAAATAGGGTTTAGATTTGTAAAATCAACAAAATACCAGATGATGCATAATGTCGATATGGTTGAGGATGTGGTGTATAGCTTTAGCTTTTAGTAAAACTCAACAAAATTATAATTTGACTTTTGTGTGACTGATTTTGCAAGAAAATTTTAATAATTGTGAAGTATTTATGAGTTTATTTTTAAATTTAAACCTTTTATAAATAAATATATTAGTATGAAATGGCAGGGTAGAAGACAAAGTGACAATGTAGAAGACAGACGTGGAAAGGGTACCGGCACTAAAGCAATAGCTGGTGGTGGCATAATTGGAATCATCATTCTCTTAATCAGTATTTTTGGAGGAGAAACCGGTAAACAAATCGCCCCTTTATTAGAGCAAATCACTCAAACTACTCAAATAGATAATTCTACTCAGCGTGAACTCACTGCTGAAGAAATAGAATTGGGGCGTTTTGCCTCCACTGTTTTTGCGGATATTGAAGATGTTTGGAACAAAATATTTGAACAAAACGGAATGACGTACGAAGAACCAGGCATGGTATTATTCACAGGCCAAGTTACTACTGCTTGTGGCAATGCTACTTCTTCAGCAGGTCCATTCTATTGTCCGGCCGACAAAAAAGTTTACATGGACTTAGATTTCTTCAAGGAATTGAAAAATAAATATGGTGCCGAAGGTGGCGATTTTGCGATAGCCTATGTTATTGCACATGAAGTAGGACACCACATACAAACCCTTTTAGGAATTACTACAAAAGTACGTCAACTACAACAAAGCATGACAAAAGTGGAAGCCAACAGAATGACCGTAAAAGTTGAACTTCAAGCAGATTTTTACGCTGGTGTTTGGGCGCATTACATGCAAGAATACCTTGAAGCTGGTGATATTGACGAAGCATTGAGCGCCGCAAATGCAGTTGGTGATGATGCCATACAAAAGAGAGTACAAGGCCACGTTATACCCGATTCATTCACACACGGAACTTCCGAGCAACGCAAAAGATGGTTCACCAAAGGTTATAAAACAGGCGATATCAGTCAAGGAGATACCTTCTCAAGTAAAAAGTTATAACAAAGGGCTGAGTTCAAAAAAATTGTATCAATGCACGACAAAAATGTGAGGCTTACAAGGCTGATATAGATATGAATAGGTTATGTAAACTTAAGTGAGAAAAAATGTCAACACAAAATAAACAACGCCAAGCCTATATTGGTCTTGTTATGATAACCATTATTATAGGGCTATCATTTATTTTTGTAAAAATTGCATTAAAGTACGCAAGTGCTATGGATTTGCTGGCTCATCGTTTTACGGCTGCAGCCATCTCAATAATACTTTTGTGGATTTTTGGTTTCATTAAATTACCTTCTTTCAGCTTCAAAAAAGCCAAGTCATTACTCTTACTTTCCCTGTTCTATCCGTTATTGTTTTTTGCATTACAAACTTTTGGATTACAGTATAGTTCTGCGTCGGAAGCAGGTATTGTTTTTGCCACAACGCCTATTATCACACTCATTGCAGCCAGTTTTTTTCTTAAAGAAAAAACCACTTTGCTGCAAAAAATTGGGATTGTAATGTCTATTGCAGGAATCTTGTATATAATTTTTTATGCGGGAGGTGTTTCAGGAAGCACTAACCTAAAGGGTGTAATATTGTTGCTATTGTCTGTATTTGTATTGGTGGTGTATTACGTTCTAGGAAAGCAAACCAGTGCTAAATTTTCGGCCATTGAGATTACCGTGTGGATGACCCTACTTGCATTCATTGTATTTAACGGATTTAGTGTTGCTACTCATATTCAAAGTGATACCTTGAACCAATTTTTTAATTCATTGGTTCATAGAGAGTTTCTTTGGGCTGTTTTGTATTTAGGCGTGTTGTCGTCTATGTTTACGGCCTTTCTTACCAATTTTGCCTTAGCTCAGGTTCCCGCCTCACAAATTGCAGTGTTTAATAACCTTAGTCCCTTGGTTTCTATTGCCGGAGGTATTCTAATTCTTGGTGAAACACTTTTCACATACCACATTATAGGTGGGGTATTGGTTTTATCTGGTGTGGCAATGACTGTGTTTTTCAAGCATAAGAAACGTTGAAAATCAGCCTCAGCTAAATTTGCTGTCAATTTTTATTCTATGTTGTAATTTGTGATTTGGAAATTGCGAGAAAATAAACATTCAAACCCCGATTTGTTATGGACATTTACAAGCAACAAGTTTTGGAGAATATTTGCTATACAGAGCTTGTTTACGAGAGAATAAACAAAAAGTTAAATATCAAATTTTCAAAAAAACAAATTGAAGAGTATATCTTTAAAGTATTGAAAGAAACAGGTATTTCTTTCTTTATAAAAATTGGGAAGAATTTTTATGTTACGAATACTGAAAACAACATTAGAATAACGATAAATTCAAATACTTTTAGAGTTATTACTGTTGATATGATAACAATAGATCGTTAGATGATTAGATATTAGTATTTAGACGAAATTGAATATATTGATAATTAGTGATATGATGATTTAAACGTACAAAGTGTAATGTGCTTATTGTTAGGTGTAAACAGAAATTACAACGAACAGTTAAACAAGAGACTGATTAACTTTTAAAAACTCAACAAGATATTAATATGAAACGGTGTAAATTATTCTTTTTCCTGTTATTGATTTATAGTTCAAATTCTTTTGCACAAACAGCAACTAAAGTACTTGATTTGTGGAAATTCTCTAAAGGGGATAACACCTCGGCTTCTAAAACTGACTTTGATGACTCTCGTTGGGAATCGGTAACCGTTCCTCACGATTGGGCTATTTATGGTCCTTTTGACAAGGAGATTGATAAGCAAGTTGTTAAAATTGAACAGAATAACGAAAATGTAGCAACAGAGAAAACTGGTAGGACAGGTGCTTTACCTTTTATTGGAGTGGCTTGGTACCGAACCACACTCGATTTGCCCCAATTTACCAAGAATCAACAAACGTTGCTTGCCTTCGACGGCGCCATGAGCAATGCCGAAGTGTTTGTTAACGGTATAAAAGTGGGCAATCGTCCCTATGGATACAGCTATTTTTATTTCGACATCTCAGATTATATTCAAACGGGCAAGCAAAATGTTATTGCTGTTCGGCTTGAGAATTACTCATTTTCTTCACGCTGGTATCCTGGTGCCGGATTACACCGTAAGGTTCAGGTCATTGTAAAAGATCAGGTCAATTTTAAACATTGGGGACACTTCATCACCACCCCTTTTATCTCTGATGATCTTGCAAAGGTCAATATTCGGTCGCAAGTACAAGGTGAAAATGTTAGAATAATTACCAGCATTAAAGATGCAAATGGAAAAGTAGTGGCCGAAAATAGCACATCAGAAAAATTTGGCGACGAGATAGAACAAAACCTGGCAGTCAAAAATCCAAACCTTTGGAGTCCCGAAAATCCGTACTTATATACTGCCGAATTAAAACTCTATCAAGCCGATGTTTTTAAAGATACTGAGGTGGTGCGTTTCGGAATACGTGAAATAGAATACACTGCTGCTAAGGGGTTTGAATTGAATGGGCAAGTAACAAAATTCAAAGGCGTTTGTCTGCATCACGATTTAGGTCCCATTGGCATTGCAATAAATAAGGCGGCACTCAAACGGCAATTAACCATACTAAAAGATCTGGGATGTAATGCCATTCGTTCTTCTCACAATATGCCTTCATTGGAACAATTGGAGTTGTGCGACGAAATGGGTTTTCTGTTTTTAGCTGAAAGTTTTGACGAATGGAAAAAGCCCAAAGTGCAAAATGGGTATAATCTCTATTTTGATGAATGGGCAGAACAAGATGTAGTGAATTTAGTACGTGCCACACGTAATCATCCCTGTATTGTAATGTGGAGTGCCGGTAACGAAGTTCCTGATCAATGGGGTAGCGAAGGGGTGAAAAGAGCCAAATGGCTTCAGGATATATTTCATCGAGAAGATCCAACAAGACCTGTAACCGTTGGAATGGATCAGGTTAAGGCGGTGATGGAGAGCGGTTTTGGTGCTTTGTTGGATATTCCGGGTTTAAATTATCGTGTCAACTTATACGATGAAGCTTTTGAAAAATTTCCGCAAGGATTTATTTTGGGTGCAGAAACCGCTTCAACAGTAAGTTCAAGAGGAGTTTATAAATTTCCGGTTGTGAGCGAAGCAGAGAAAAAATATCCCGATTTGCAGTGTTCTTCGTACGATTTGGAATATTGTAGTTGGTCAAATATTCCTGAAGTTGACTTTGTACAACAGGATGATAAACCCTGGGTTATTGGTGAATTTGTGTGGACCGGCTTTGATTATTTGGGCGAACCAACACCTTACGATAATTTTTGGCCCTCTCGAAGTTCTTACTTTGGTATCAGCGATTTAGCTGGTCTTCCTAAGGATCGATATTATTTGTACCGCAGTCGTTGGAATACTGAAGATGAAACCTTGCACTTGCTTCCTCACTGGAATTGGGAAGGACGTGAAGGCGAAACCACTCCTGTTTTTGTGTATACAAATTACAACAGTGCCGAGCTATTTTTGAATGGCAAAAGCCAAGGCGTTCAAAAAAAGAGCGATGAATCCATGTTAAAGCGCTATCGCTTAATGTGGATGGATGTAAAATATGAACCGGGTACTTTAAAAGTAGTTGCGTACAATGACCAAGGGAAAGCTGTTGCGGAAGAAACGATCGTTACTGCTGGTAAACCTCACCACATTAAGCTAGAAGCCGACAGACAATCCATTACAGCCAACGGTGAAGACTTAAGTTACGTAACAGCCACGGTTGTTGATAAACAGGGAAATCCTTGTCCAACTGCTACCAATAGGTTGAATTTTAAAGTAGCTGGTAACGGAAAATATAGGGCTGCATGTAATGGCGATGCCACTTCATTAGAGTTATTTCATCAACCGAGCATGAAAGTGTTCAATGGCAAATTAGTTGTTCTGGTTCAGTCATCAAACCTAGCAGGAAACATTCAATTAACGGTTTCGGGCGATGGACTGAAAGACGAAAAAATGACAATATCATCATTGAAATATTAAAAACACCCTACTGCAAATGCTATCGTTTATCGTAGTTGCAGTGCTAATTTTAATGGTTTTACAATTAATAGAATTTGTAGCGGCTTTCCAGTCAGTCAGTCAGTTGACTGACTGGAAAGTGCAATATAAACATAACCCAACCTTTAGCACTAAGTTTATGAAACATCGAACATTAATTTACATGCTCATTTTAATTTTGAGTAGTTCATGTGCTACTCTTAATATCAGTGAAATTAAAAATATTGAGAAAACCAGTTTCGATGCTTTAAGTCTTAACCCAGGCAAGGAAACAAACGATTTGCGGATTGATTTAATACGTAGAACCAATCAAGAAAGTGTTAACGATTCGACAAATAAAATAGAAGAAACTCCCTATCACCCAATTGGTTTTGATTTGGGAAATGGATTATTTTATGATTTAAATGAAAATCTTTGTTTGAAGATTGATTATTTATTAGGCTATTCATCGGATGAAGATTTTGAGATTCAAATAACAAATAGACCGAAGAAAAATAAAGGGCAGACTATTTATAAATTTCATAGTGACACATTGACAAAAGTCAACCTTCAAAATGAAAAATCGCACTATTTATATCATCGGGTTCAAGATAGTGACAGTATATCCTATATGTATAAAAAAAGAATGAAATACGCATTGATTGAAAATGATTCATCAATGATCTATTCTGGAAAAAGGAGATATTGGGATGTTATTCATAAGCTTAATGAGAATGAATATTTTTTAAATAAGAAAAGAAGGAAAGAGAACTACCGAATTACAGAAAATGAGATTTTTTTAGAAAAAGATTACATCGTTTGCCTAAGCAATAGCAACAAAACAATTGAGATAAAAAGACAAGGAAAAAGAAGACATAAAATTTTATACACGATAGAAAAAAGTAATGAAAAAACATACATTTATTCGCCAAAATATAATGGACTTAAGATTGAGCGAATAGAGAATAGTATGTTGATTTATAGGGATAAAACTTTGTTGGCAAAATATGAATTAAAATAAATTTGATGCGAATGACGTGTGCGTTTTGTTGTATTAATGGCTCATTTAAAGAGCGTGTGAATTACATG